>JBBSEL010000304.1:0-5506 GCA_038239755.1 Chloroflexia bacterium
AGGAACGCCGGGCTGCCGGGCTGCTGCGGATCGAGATGTTTGGCGGGTTGCGGATCTGGCGGGGAGACCAACCCATCGCGACCCGTGACTGGCGGCGGCGGCGGGCGCGGCTCTTGCTGGCCTATCTGCTGCTGGCCGGACCAGAGGGCGCGCCCCGCGAACGGATCGCCGAGAAGGTCTGGCCCGAAGCCCGCCAGGCCGAAGCCGAAACGCAGTTCTACGCTCACCTGCGGGCCTTACGGGCGGTGCTGAAGCCAGCCGCCCCTGGGGGGCAAGCTTCGTACATCGTGAGCCACCGGGGGCGCTATGCCTTCAATTTCAGCCTGCCGCACACCTGGGACGTGGCCGAATTCCAGCAGTACCGTGACGCGGGGCGGCGGGCCGAGCGCCTGGACCAGTCTGACGCAGCCATCGCGGCCTACACCGCCGCCCTGGCCCGCTACACCGGCGATCTGCTGCCCGACCACGACCTGGCCGAACTGCCCTGGCTGCTGACCGGGCGGGCGGCCTATCGCGCCGATGCCCAGGCGATGCACCGCGCCCTGGCCGAGATCGCCGCCGCGCGGGGCACGTGGGAGGTGGCGATCCAGCACTGGCAGAGCGCATTGGCGCTGGCTCCCGCCGATGAGGAAGTCCATGTGCGGCTCATGACGGTCTATGGTTGGTTGGGTCGCCATACGGAGGCGCTGGCCCAGTTCCGGGCGGCGCAGGCGGCCTTGCAGCGCGTCTATGGCACGGCCCCGGCCCCGACCACGGTCGAATTGTATGAGCAGTTGCGGGCCAATGCGCCCCCGGCCTGATCCCGCCCATCGTTAGGGGCTACGGCAAAGGATACGGAACGGCCCTGGACATCATTGTCCAGGGCCGTCTGTCGGCTTAGCGCCGGATTGGGTCGCCGTAGTGGCGACCGGGGTTACCGTTGCCGCGCCGGGGTGGCGCAGTTGGGGAAGAAGGCGGCAGCGGCGATCTTCGCCATCTGCCCACGGGTGGCGTTGTTGTTCGGGCGGAAGTACGGGCGATTGCCGGGGGCCACGCACGGCTCCCCCGCGTTGCCGCAGGCATAGCCCTGGATGATCCCTCGCGCCGACATGCGCTCGATGTAGACATAGAACGTGCTGCCGGGGGCCACATCCTCGAAGGTCTGGCTCGTCGGGGTTTCGGTCCAGCCCGCCGCGCCAGAGGTGATCTTGGAGAGTTGGCCGCGAGTCACGTTGTTGTTCGGGCGGAAGTAGGGGCGGTTGGTCGGACTGACGCAGGGTTCGCCCGCGCCACCGCAGGGGTAGCCGCCGATGATCCCGCGCACCGACAGCCGCTCGATGAAGAGCCAGAAGGTGCTGCTGGGGGCGACATCCTGGAACGTCTGCTGGGTGCTCGGCACGGCATCGGTGAAGCCCGCCGACTCGGAGACGATCTTGCTGACCTGTCCACGGGTGACGTTGTTATTGGGCCGGTAGTAGTTGCCGGGGCAGGGTTCGCCGGGGCCGCCGCAGGGGTAGCCGCCAACGATGCCGCGACAGGCCAGGCAACGGACATAGTCGTAGAACGTGCTGCCCACCGGTACATCATTGAACGCGATGGTGCAGGCCGTCGGCTGCGGGGTCGCCGTCGCGGTCTGTGTGGCGGCGACGGTCGGTGGCGCGGTCGGCGTGGGCGAGGCCGCGACGACGGTATTGGTCGGGCTGACTCCTGGCGTCGGCGTGCCGCACGCCCCGGCGCTCAAGCGCTGGTTGAGGTTGATGTATGAACCGGTGTCGTCCAGGCCGCCGATGGCATGGATCGATCCGCTCGTGCCGTAGCCCTTGGCGTAGTTCCGTGCCGCGCTAACCAGCGTCGGGCCGGTGCTCCAACTGTTCGCCGCCGGATTATAGGCGTAGACCAGCGCTTCGGGCAGGGTAAAGGCTCCACCGACCACCAGGAACTGGCCGTTAAAGGCGTAACCCTGGTTGTTGCTCTTGGCTGTCGGCAGCGCCGCGCCGGTGGTGATCGCGTTGGTCGCCGGGTCGAAGATATCGAGTGTCGTCTCGTCGGTGAGTGAGCCGGCCATGTTCTGGCTGCCCCCGGCGATGTAGATCCGGTTCCCCAGCGCCTCGACGGCGATGTAGCCCCGGGCCAGCGACAGGTTGTTCGGTAGCTGCGTCCAGACGTTGGTCATCGGGTCATAGACCCAGTTATCGGCGTAGCCCGTTCCGCTGGCCGTGGTATCGATGCCGCCGAAGATATAGAACTTGTTGTTGTAGACGGTCCAGCCGCCGGGGAGCCGCAACGGGGTGGCAGGCCAGGCCGCTTTGATGGCGAGGGTGTTATCGCTGGGGTTGAAGGTCAGCGTGCGCCCGGTAAAGGTGCTGCCGGTCCCGCTGCCGCCTGCGATGAAGATCCGCTGCCCTTCAGGGAAGGTGAGCAGGCCCCCGGCCATGTTCGAGGTCTGGGAATCGGGCAGCACGGTCGAAAGCAGCGACCAGCTATTGCCCGCCAGGTCGTAGCGGTAGATGTCGGTGGTGTAGGTCGTGTTATCGGGCCGTCCGCCGAAGAGATAGATGGCGCTGCTGGTGCTGACGCCCACGGCGCGGGCCTTGAGCACCGGCAATGGGGCCACCGTGGCCCAGACGGTCGGCCCGCAGGGGGTCGGCGTCGGGGTGCCCGCCAGCACCGTGAAGGTGGGGGTGGTGGTCGCAGCGGGCGGGGTCACGGTCCGGGTCGCCGTCGGCGGGGTACCGGTTACGCTCGGGGTCGGGGTGCCCTGCACGATCACATCGAGGAAGGTGGCCGAGATCGGCCCCCAGCTCAGGTTGCCGCTATACGAGTTCACGCCGCGCCCGCGCACGAAGAGGATGTGCCGCCCGGCGCTCAGGCTGGTGGTGTCCACCGACGCCTGCACGGCCACCGTCTGGCTATTATAGGTGCCGGTCATGGGGAGGGCCGTGCCCCCGGCCCAGGGCGGGGTGTCGATGTAATACTCAGCATCGGCCACGTTCTGGGCGTAGGTATTGCCCGTCCAGGCGTAGTTGATGCTCCCCGTCAGCAGCGAGGGGGTGCCCGCCGTGACGGTCATCGGCGTGGCGGCGACCGTGTTGGCGTCGGGGCCACGGGTAGTCAGGTAGGGCGTGCGGGCGAGCTTCGCCATGTAGGTCAACATGCCCTGATTCTCGGCGAAGCGGGCCGGTATGGTCGAGTAGGCGGGGAAGAAGCCCGCGCCGGGCGGCCCTAGCTCGGTGGTGTAGGAGGGGGCACCCAGTTCGCCGTAGCCCCAGGTGCCCGAATCGCCGTCCACGGCGTAGAGCACTTCAGGTGGCTGACCGTAGTTATAGCCGTTGCCTCCGGCGTTGGGGGCGCTCATGTGGGCACCGATGTTGCGCAGGTCGGCATCGTTGGCCGAGTGTGTGGTGGTCCAGCCCCACGGGAACAGGTTCAGCGCAGCGTAGCTGTGCATACTCTGGATGATGCCCGTGGTGGTGATCGGGGCCGGGTCATTGGTGTTTGGCCCGCGCTGGTCGGCAATGAGCGTCCGAATCTTATTGGTCACCGCCTGGGTTTCGTCTTCGGACGCGGCAGAGGGGCCACGGTAGGTCTCGTTGCAGGCCGTGCCACTGGAGCCGCCACAGCAGCCCCAGAACTGTGGGAAGTTGCGGTTGAGGTCGGTGCCGAGCTGCCCGCTGCCCGGCGGGAAGGTGGTGCAGCCGTTGTTGCGGTCGCCGTTCTTGCGCTGCAAATAGGGATTGTTGCCGCCCGCCTCGACCATATGATGGCCGTCAGGGTTGACCATCGGCATGATCCAGATATCCTGGTAGTCTACCAGCCAGTGCGCGTCGGCGTTGGTGTTGTAGTTGTCCAGCAGCCAGCTAATGTAACGCATCGAGACTTCCGGCGTGCCGATTTCGCGCGAGTGGATGCCGGTATCGTACCAGAAAACCGGTTTGGTCCCACTGATGCTGCGGTTGGTGATATGCAGCACCAGCAGATCGTAGCCGTTCCAGGTCGGGGCCGGGTTGGTGCAGACACCGGGATGGCTCTTGCACCACGAGTCGCCGATATCAATCTTCTCGGCCAGGTTCGGGTAGTTTGTGACCATCTGATCAAGGAAGGTTTGCATTTCCTCGACGGTCTTGTAGCCACCGTAGAAGGTGTCGGGGCTGTTCTGCCCAAACAGGTTCGGGTTATTCGCCTGCTGGGTCATCGCCTGATCGATCTCGGCGCGCAGGCCTTTCGCCAGCATTTGATTATAGATGGTGCGGTCGGTCCACACGGTCAGGTAGCCGCCCGTGGTGGCCGACTCGTCGGCACCCCATTCGGTTGCCAGCCGATCGCGCTCGAACACGTCGTGGAAATAGAGGCGCACGACGAGTGTTTCGGTGCGCGGTAGTACGCTGCTCGAGGGACCGGCCTTTTGCGCCGCTGCGGCTGGGCGCGGTCCGGTGATGATCCCGGCCAGCAGCCCAAAGGCCAGGCTACAGAGCGCCAGGCCAATCGCCAGATATTGCAGTTCCTTCCTTTTTATCAACGGTGAGTCTCCCTTATAGATGAAGAAAAGAGGTCTCTTGTGCGCTCAAGACCGGGAGGTACGCCGTCCCCGCGCGGCCTGAGCGCCCGATTCCGGCGGATGGCATCCCGGCGGGCAAACCTCTGCCGGGGTGCGGTCGCTGGTGTGTGGAGGGATCGAAGGAGGCCGTTGTGGGCACATCCTTGACGATGGGGGTAGCCGGGGTGGCGAGGGGCCACCCGGTGGCGATGGTGCGCCGATAATATGGGGAGATAGCCAAGCTGTTAGGCGCCCTGGCACCCACGCCGGTGCCTGGTAAGTGGTCGGACGTATCCACTGGTGGGTAATCGGGTGGGGGTGCCGTCCCACCGCGATTCCAAGGGGGCACAGCAAACCGGGTCGGGTGTGTTGGCGCTGCGGTAAGGCAAAGTATACCAAACCGGGGGGCGCTTTGCAACCGCCGTTACCCCTCTTCCACCGCGCCCCGCAGCCAGGTGAGGACGGGCGCACCCGCCGGGCGGACCCATACGGCGACCACATCGATCCGCCAATCGGTGCCGTCGGCGGGGAGCGCGGCAGCCTGCAAATAGGCTTCGGCCAGGGCGATCAGGCGGGCCTGCTTGGCCGGGGTGACCGACTCTTCGGCCCGGCCCGGCAACGCCCCGCGCCGGGTGCGGACCTCGACAAAGACCAGCGCCGGGCCGTCGCGGACCACCAGATCGATCTCACCGCGCAACCCCTGCCCGGCGGGCCGCCAGTTGGTGGCGAGGATGGTACACCCCTGCGCCGTCAGGTAGGCCGCCGCCCGCGCCTCGCCCTGCTGCCCCAGCGCCCGGCGATCATCCATTGGCGAGTGCTGCGTGCTGAGTACTGAGTGCTGAGGGGTCTTTATTTAGTGCGGGTTCCGCTTCCGCTGCCTCTGCTTCTGCTTGTTCCAACTCCCAGTTCCGCACCGGGGCGAAGGTGCGGCGGTGGATGGGCGAGGGGCCGACCGCTGCCAGGGCAGCAGCGTGGACGGCGGTGCCGTAGCCT
>JBBSEL010000305.1:0-5502 GCA_038239755.1 Chloroflexia bacterium
GCCGGGATGATCGGGCGGGCGACCGGTTGCTCCGTAGCGTCGAGGAGCACCCGCCCATCGGTCAGGTCGTCCAAGCTGAGGGCACTCGCGGGGGCGTCCGACGCAGCATCGGCCACCTCCTCCCAGACCTGGGGACAGGGCCGGCAGTGCTGGATGAGCGGCAACAAGCGGCGCAAATCGCGCGAAACATCCGATTGGGTCGCGCCGCAGAAGAGGGCGGCGACGGTGGCTTGGGGCAGATGCAAGCGCAGATAGCTCAGCACCAACGCCGTGCGGATCGCCAGGGGCAGATCCGGGGTGCGTCCGGCTCCGCTGGCCCGCTGGCGGTCGGGCCGTTGGCGCTGCTGCTGAAGGTAGGTGGTCAATTGGTCGGTCATCGGTTGGATCAAAGTCCAGAAGTCGGCGGCGGGCAGGCCCATGAGGGCCTTGACGAGCGCAGGCTGATCGTGCAAACGCTGCTCAGTGAACATGGTCTAACCTCCTTTTGCTGCTCAGCAAGTGAGGCTGTTATACCATGTTCATCCCTTTATTGTGCATAGACTCTAATGATTCACCGCCTGCTCCAGCACCGGGAGGGGCAGGCTGCCGCTCCCCAGGACCGCGTTATGAAACGCTTTGATCGCAAAGCGGTCGCCGAGTTGAGTGCGCGCCCGCTCACGCAGATCGAGGATCGTCAGCTCCCCGACCTTATAGGCGAGGGCCTGCCCCGGCCAGGCAATGTAGCGCTCCACCTCGGCGGTGTAGGCCCCACCCGTGGTGCCGTTGGCCGCGTCCATGTAATCAATGGCTTGCTGGCGCGACCAGTGTTTCCAGTGGATGCCGGTGTCTACCACCAGGCGGCTGGCGCGGAACAGCTCCGCCTTCAGCCGCCCGATATTGCCATAGGGGTCGTCCTGGTACAAGCCTGCCTCAGCCGCGAGTTGCTCGGCATAGAGGCCCCATCCTTCGACAAACGCGGTCGGGAACGGGAAGACCGGGGCCTTCTGGAACAGGGGGATGCCCTGAAGTTCCACCTGGGTACTCAGTTGGAAGTGGTGGCCGGGGATCGCCTCGTGATAGGCCAGGGTCGGCATACTATATTTGGGATACACCCCGCCGCCTAGATTGGCATAGAAGACGCCGGGCCGCGAGCCGTCCAGGGCCGGTTGCAGATAGTAGCCCCCCGGGGCACCCGCTTCCTGTTCCGGGGGTACGGCCCGCACCTCCAGCGCCGTCTGCGGCACCCGATCAAACTGCGGCCCCAGGTTGGTGCTGGCCCGCGCGATCAGCGCACGGAAGGCGTCGAGCACCGCCTGCTTCCCGGCGGGGGTGTCGGTCGGGTAGACACCTCCGGCCTCGATCACAGCTTGAATCCCGGCGGCCAGACTCCGGTCGCCGTAGCCCAGGGCGGCCAGGGCCTGGCGCAGTTCGCTCTGGATGCGACTCACCTCGCGCAGGCCCAGGTTATGGACCTCTTCCGGGGTCATCGTGGTGTTCGTGTGGTGCTGCACCAGATAGCGGTAGTAGGCATCGCCATCGGGCAGATCCCAGACCCCATCAGTGGCGCGGCCCTGCGGCGCGATCCGCCGCAGGTCGTCAATGAGCGCCTGGTAGGCCGGATAAACGTTCGTGGCGACCGCGTGTTCGGCCTCCGTGGTGAGCGCCTGCCGGTCGGCGGCGCTGATCCCGGCCAGGCTGCCCACCTTACGGGCAAACGTAGTATAGAAGTCGCTGGCCCCTACATCTGGCGGGATCATGCGCTGTAGCTGCTGGATGACACGGTCGATCATCCACCGGGGCATAAAGATGCCCCGCTGCTCGCGGATCTTCATCTGGTCCAGCACCCCGGCGATCCGGGCCGGGAAGGCGTTCAGCCGGGCGATATAGTCTTGCGCATCCTGGCGAGTGGTGAGCGGTTGGAGATCGGTCAGCAGATCATGCAGGGTGATGTGGATCCCGTACATCGGATTGAGTGGGGAGTCGAGGTAGACGAACGCTTCGCCCTGCAAACTGTCGGTTAGATACCAGCGGAGCGCAGCGGTGGAGAGGGCTTGCTGGGGGGTTTGCTGCGCCGGATCATAGCGGTCGAGCTGCTGGAGATACTGCCGTTCCAGCGCATAGGTCGCGTGCAGATAGGCGTCCGCGCCGTTGGTCAGTTGGTCATTATAGGATACCGCTGTGGCCGCGCGAGGCAAACCGAGCGCCGTGAAATTCTCCGGGTCGCGCAGGCCCAGTTCGAAAAAGACCTGATCATAAAACTGATCAAGTGACATCGGGGTGGGGGTGGGCAGCGCGGTGGGGGGCGGCGTGGCATATCTGGCCCGGAAACGGTAAGTGCCTAATTGCGCCAGCAACACCTGGTAGGGGGTGGGTTTGCCGGGTGCCACTCGAACACGGCACGCTCGAAATACTGCACCGTGTAGCGTTGGCCGGGGTCGAGATCGCTGGCTTCGACAAACTCGTCCGAGATGGGATAGCCATTCTGGGCGAGGCCACCGTGCTCGTTCCAATAGGTGAGGAAGGCTCCGCGCACTGTCTTGCCGGTCTCAGGAAAGAAGCGACTATCCACCGGTGGAGTCGGTGGGGCCGCCGGAGCCGCCGGAACCGTAGTGGCGACGAGCAGGACGGACAGGAGCACTACCAGTGCCGCGAATGTCCTGCGCCGCATCCCGCGTAAGAATGGCATGGCGTTGTTCCTCTCGGCTATCGTCGTGGCGTGCCAGCGATCGATACCCGGTACAGTTTCTCCTCCATCCGCAAGCCTGCCGGGCCAGCATGCCTCGAATCGTGCCAGCCTTACATATATAGTACCAGGGAATCGGGCAAGCGGTTGAACATGTGGTCCATCATCCTGCCAGATCGGCAGCGGGCTGAAGAAGGAGGGCGTCGGTGCACGCTGCTCCGGAGATCATCCGCTGGGCAAAACCTCCACCGGCTGAACGGTTAGAGCCGTTCATAACTATAATAAAAGGGGGACAACCGGGGACAAAGCGGGGACAGCCACGCCGGTGGTACGCGAGGAGGAGACGGGATGGCGGGAGAGGCTACATTCGGGGCCTGGCTGCGCGCCCAGCGCCAGTTCCGGCAACTCAGCCGGGACCACCTGGCCCGGCAGGTCGGCTGCTCCGCCGACATGATCAAGAAGATCGAAGGCGGCAGGCGACGCCCCTCGGCCAGCGCAGCCGGGCACCTGGCAACCTACTTCGAAGTCCCTGCTGGGGAACGCGCAACGTTCCTGGCGTTTGCGCGGGGTGCGCTGGGGGCGACGCCCCCGCCGAACGCCAGCCCAGCCTGCGGCATGCACTGGAGGAGCCGCCCGCCGATCAATGCCCCGCCAGTGCCGACCACCAGTTATGTCGAGACCGCTGAGGCTGTGGCCTGTGTCACCCGCTTACTCCAGCGACCCGACGTTCGCCTGCTCACACTGACCGGACCCCCCGGCATCGGCAAGACCCGCCTCAGCCTGGAGGTCGTGCGGCATCTCACCGCCACGTTCTCTGACGGTATTTGCTTCGTCCCGCTGAGCGCAATCCGCGATCCCGATCTGGTCGCCAGCACGCTCGCCCAGCATCTCGGCCTGGGTGCCGTTCCCGACGGATCCTGGGAGGACGCCGTCTTCGCCACCCTGCGGGAGAAACAACTGCTGCTGGTGCTGGATAACTTCGAGCAGGTGCTGCCGGCGGCGCCCTGGATCGGCACCCTGCTGGCCGCCCAGCAGGTGAAGATCCTGGTGACGAGCCGGGCCGCGCTGCATTTGTACGGCGAGCAGCTCTGGCCGCTCCCGCTGCTGGTCCGGCCCGATAGCCCGACCCTGCCGCCGGTAGAGACGCTGGCGACCTATCCCGCCATCCGCTTGTTTGTGGAGCGCGCCCAGGCCGTGCGGCCCGACTTTGCCCTAACGGCAGCGAATGCGGCGGCGGTTGCGGCGATCTGTGCGCACCTCGATGGATTGCCGCTCGCCATCGAATTGGCCGCTGCCGGGGTGCGCTTGCTGACCCCGGCGGCCTTGCTGGCCCACTATACGCGCCGCCTGGACCTCGCCCAGGGCGGCCCACAGGACCAGCCGCCTCGCCATCAAGCGCTGCGCGCGGCCATCGGTTGGAGCTACGATCTGCTAGAAGAAGGCGAGCGGCACCTGTTCCGTCGCCTAGCGGTCTTTCGGGGCGGCTGGACTGTTGCTGCCGCGCAGGCCATCGCGGCAGCAGCGGTGGATGCCCCACCCGCGTGTCAGGCGGCGGGATCAGTCTGGGATACGTTGGTGGCCCTGCACGACCAGAGCCTGCTCTGGCAGCACGAGTGCGACGACACGCCACGCTTCGGCATGTTGGAAACGATCCAGGAGTATGCCCTGGAACGTCTGGAAGAGCGCGGCGAAGCGGACCTTGCCCGTTGCCAGCACGCGCACTATTTCCTGGCCTTCGCTGAGCGTATTCAACGGGAGTGGCCGGGGTCATCCCCCCGCTGGCTCGATGCACTGGCCGCCGAGCACGATAACCTGCGTGCCGCCCTCGATTGGAGTCAGACGAACCCGACCCCCGCGCGCCGGACCCTGAGTCTGGCTTTGATCGAGGCGGTCTGGCGCTTCTGGGAACTGCGCGATCATGCCGGCGAGGCCCGCCGCCGGCTGGCGGTCGCGTTGACCAGCATGCAGGCGGAGCCGCTAGAGCGCCAGGCGCGCTTCCACTGGATCGCCGGGCGCTTCGCCGTCATACAAGGAGATTACATGGCGGCGCAGCACCTGCTGGCGCAGGCGGCCACATATTGGCGCGAGAGCGGCGAGCCGTTCGGGCACAGCTTCGCGCTGGTGGCGTTGGGCAATGTGCGCCTGGCCCAGGGGGACCGGACCCGCGCCGCCGCGTTATACAGCGAGAGCCTGGGGATCCGGCGCGAACTGGGCCAGCCCGCCGCAACGGCGGGTGCCCTGGTTGCCCTGGCGACGGTCGCCGCGCTCGATGCGGATCTGGATCGGGCCGATGCCCTGCTGGCCGAGGCGTTGCCGCTGGTGCAGCGGCCCGCCCACGACTACGATCGCTATCTGGTGCTGCTGGCTGCTGCCGATCTGGCGCTGCGCCGGGAAGCGTACGCACGGGCCGAGGCGTTGCTGGACGAATGCTGGGCGCTGACAATGGCCCTGGGCCACCGGGCCGGGCTGGCCGAGTGTTTGGCCGCCTATGGCCGCCTGGTTGCCGCCCAGGGCCGCCCTGCCGCCGCCGCCCAACGCTTCGGGGCCGCCGAAGCCCAATGGGAAGCGGTCGGGGTGCGGCTCAGTCCGGAAAGCCAGGGCGAGTACGAACGCCAGCTAGCCGGCGTCCGCAAACGTCTGGGGCCTGCTGGCTGTGCCGCGCACCTGACCGCAGGCCGCCTTCTCAGCCCGGAGGCCGCGCGCCAGGCTGCGCCCCCGGAACCCGGGGCCGGCCCGGCGTGCCCCGCCCCCCCCCCCCCCCCCCATGCACCCCCCCCCCCGGGGGTGGGGGGGGGGGGCGGCGCCCGCCCCACCCCCACCCACCATGGCGCTCGGGGCGC
>JBBSEL010000306.1:0-5499 GCA_038239755.1 Chloroflexia bacterium
GGCTAGAAGGGGCGCGTAGAGGGAGGGCCGATGAACGTCAGCTACAGGCAGGGGTTGGGCTTCCTGCTGATCACCCTCTGCGCCGTGCTGCTGCTAAACGCACCCGGCACCGATGATGTCAAGACGTTGCAGACGTGGAGCCACATCATCGAGCGCCACGGCCCCATCGAGGGCTATATCCAGAGCGGGGCCGATTATCCCCCGGTGGGCGTGCTGCTGATCGCCGCCACCGTACAGCGGGCCGAAGCGCAGAACATCGCCGGTGGCGCGGCGATCAAAGGGCTGATCCTGCTGTTCCTGCTGCTGACCAGTCTCGCCTTCTATGCCATCACCCGCAATCTCGCCCTGACCACCGCCGTGCAGGGAGCGTTTCTGATCAACAGCACGGCGTTGGGCTATGTGGATGTGCTGTTTGCCCCGGTGCTGCTGCTGGCCCTGGCAGCGCTGGAGCGGCGGCGGTTTCTGTGGGCGACCGCGCTATTTATCCTCGCCTGTCTGATCAAGTGGCAGGTGATCATCATCGCCCCGTTCCTGCTGATCACCATGCTGGACATTCGCCGGGTGGCACACTGGCGAACGCTCCCCTGGCGGCGGCTGGCCGGGGCGGGGCTGGTCACGCTGGGGCTGGTGGGGGGCACGATCCTGCTGTTCCGCGAGGGGGCGGTGCTGTCGTTCTGGTATGCGCTGACCCGCAGCACGTATCTATCGGGGACGGCGCTGAACCTGGGCTGGGTGCTGACGGGGCTGCTACACCGCCTGGACCCGGCCACCTATGGTCCCCTGGACGCGGGTCGCGTCGCGATCATCACCACCGAGAACCCGCTGATCGTCGGGCCGCTCAAAGCGCTCTTCCTGATCCTGTTCGCCGCGATCCTAATCCTGTTCTTCCGGGCCGAAAAAACCTTCCCCAACTTCCTGCGCTTTGCCACGCTGGGCTACCTGGCCTATTTCGCCTGCAACACCGGGGTCCACGAAAACCACCTGTTCCTGGCCGTGCTACTGCTGGGGTTGCTGGCCCACCACGACCGCACGGTCCTGCCCGATCTGGCCGCCTGGGCGGTGCTGCTCAACGTCAATATGGTCGTGTTCTACGGCCTGGATGGGCGCGGCCTGCCCTTCTCCCCCGTCGTCGGCGGCCTGGACCTGACCCTACCCCTCTCCCTCCTGACCGTCCTCCTCTTCATCGGCTTCTTCGCCCACACCCGCGCCACCGCCACCAAAAGCACCAGCCCCTAACCTCCGATCACACAGCACGTTTCACAACCGCCATCACGCAGCATGTTTCACGTTTCACGAACCACGAACCACGAACCACGAACCACGAGCCACGAACCACCCGTCCCCCCTACCCCACCGCGAGTTGCTGGCGGCGCAAGAGCCAGGTGGAGAGGAGAAAGAGTGCCAAACACGTCGCCAGGATAACCCCGCTATTGAGCAGAAAGCTCTCCGGCGTGGTCGTATCCTGAAGCGCCCGGCCCATGCCATCCGCTACATAGAACGGGGGGAGCAGGTGCAGCACCGTGTCCAGCCAGCCCTGGGCCAGATCGAGGCCGGGCATGGTGAAGATGATCGGCACTAGAGCCAGCAGGAAGACTGCGGTGCTATAGGTGTTGACCTCCGCCCCCGTCGTGCTGACGATGCCGACCAGTAGGCCGCAGAGCAAAAAGAAGATCGCTCCCAGCAGGGCAAAATAGATCACCTGGGGCAGCGCGTCCAGCGGAATCCGGCTGATCGCCAGCAAGACCACACCCAGCAAGAGGGTATAAATCAATCCGACCAGCAGCTTGCCCAGGACCACATCGGTATAATTGGCCGGGGCCGACAGGATCATACGCAGGGTCTTCTTTTCTTTCTCCTCGACCAGCAGCGAGGGCACCAGCATCAGTCCGGTGGAGAGCAAGCCCACCAGCAGGGTGACCATACCGAACGCTGCGGCCAGACGGCCTAGTCCTTTATCGCCCGCCTGCTGCTCCGGTGTGGCCCGCAGCACCGTCGAGGTCAGTTGAAGCAGCGGGGCCTGCCCACCGATCCGCTGCCCGGCGCTGACCAGCACGGCGAGCAAGAGTTGCTGGCTGAAGTCCGAATACTTGGCCCCGTGGAAGTAGACCTGCACCGCCGGGTGGCCCCCGCTCTTGAGTACGGCATCGGTGTCGGGCGGCAGGACGATGCCGACGGCAGCATTCTGAGTGTTGTTGTCCACCATCGTCCGCACCGCGTCGGCAGACGGCGCGGGGAGGATGATCCACCGGGTATTCTCGGGCAGGGTCGCTGTGCTGACCAGCGCCGAGTGGCCGGGATTATAGAGCACCAGCGTGGTCGTATCACTACTCAGGGCCACGCTCATGATCCAGTAGAGCACGGCGAGGAACAGGGGCGTGCCCATCGCCAGCAGGGTGTGGCGGTTGCGGACCACGTCCAGCATATCTTTGCGCACAATCGCCTTGACCACAGTCGGATTCATCGGTGCTCCTGGGGACGGGTGGTGAGTGGTTGGTGGTTGGTGGTTAGTCTGTTGCCGCGCGTGCGTATTCAACAGGCAACCACCCCCGATTCCTCACACTCACCACTCACCACTGACCACTAACCACTCACCACTCACCACCAACCCCTCGTCACGCGGCGCTCAATTGCTGGCGGCGCAGGAGCCAGGTGGCGAGGAGGAACAGGGCGACGATAAAGCCCACGGTCACCCCCGCGTTGAGCAGGATATTCTCCAGCGTGCCGGTGCCTTCCAGGGCGCGGCGCATACCGTCTACGATGTAGAAGTTGGGGATGAGCCGGGTGAAGCCGCCGATGGCCCCGCTGAGGGAGTCCATGCCGGGGATGTTCAGCATGATCGGCACCATCGCCAGGAAAAAGACCAGGGTGCCATAGCTGTTCACTTCGGTCATCGTCTTGCTGAAGGCGCTGAGGGTCAGGCCGACCAGCAGGAAGAAGACCCCGCCCAGCACCATGAACAGGGCCATCTGGGGCAGGGCCGCCACCGGCAGCCGCCCCACCGTCAGCAGGACGATGCTCAGCAGCGCCGTGTAGAAGAAGCCGACCAGCAGCTTGCCCGCGATCACGTCGCCGTAGCTGGCAGGCGAGGCCAGGATCATCCGCAGCGTCTTCTTTTCTTTCTCTTCCACCAGCAGGCTCGGCACCAGCAACATGCCTGCCGAGATCAGCCCCACCAGCAAGGCGATCATGCCGAACGTGCTCTGAATCTGCTTGCCGAAATCAACCGTGGCTGCGCCCTTCTGGTCGTCGGGGATGCGCAAGGGGGTCGCCGTCACCGCGATCGGGGGCTGTTGCCCGGCGATCTGCTGGCTGACCCCGACCAGGGTGGCGACGAGTACCTGCTGCTGGAAGGCGGTAAACTTGACGGCGTGATAATAGATCTGCACCGCGGGCCGGTCCCCGCGCTTAAGCACGGCATCGGTGTCGGCGGGCAGGACGATCCCGACAGCGGTATCCTGCGCGTTGGTATCCACCATCGTCCGCACGGCATCGGCAGACGGCGCGTCGATGATGTTCCACTTGGTGTTGGCGGGCAGCGTGCTGGCACTGACCAGGGCTGAGTGGCCGGGGTTATAGACGGCGACCGTCGTGCTGCTGCCCTGGAGGGCAAGGCTCAGCACGAAATACAGGATCGAGATAAAGATCGGCGAGAGCAGCGCCATCAACGTACTGCGATTTCGCAGCACATCCAACAAGTCTTTCCGGGCAATCGCCAGAACAATACGCGGGTGCATAGGTCTCTCCTTGGGCCGAGTGCTGAGTGCTGAGTGCTGAGTGACGAGCAGCGAGCAGCGAGCAATGAACGATTGAGTACTGAGAATTACGCAATACGCAATACGCAATACGCAATCGCCATCACGCATCACGTTTCACGTTTCACGTTTCACGTTTCACACCTCACCCCGGCGCAGGACGCTCCCCAGCAGCCCTTTGCGCGGTTTGGCGGACGGAGCGGGTACGTCAGAGTCGTCGGGGCGCGGCCCGGCCAGGGCGAGGAAGACTTCTTCCAGGCTGGCCTCGCGGGTGTGCATCGTTTCGATGGCGCCGCTGGCGACCAGCCCGGCCAGGTGGTCTGCCGTGGTGGGGTCGGCCAGGTTCAGCGCCAGGGGTTGCCCGGCAGGGTCGGCCCCCACCGGGCGGGCGAGCCGCACGATCACTTCGCGCTTCCCATGCGCCAGCTTCAGCGCCAGGGGCGTATCGTCGGCCACCACCTCCCCGGCGCGCAGGAAGGCGATGCGGTTGCACAGCGCGTCGGCCTCGTCCATCAGGTGGGTGGTCAGCAGCACCGTGGTCCCGGTATCGCGCAGGTGGGCCAGCACCTCGCGCACCTCGCGGGCCGACGAAGGGTCGAGGCCGCGGGTGGGTTCGTCCAAGAAGAGCAGGCGCGGCTTGTGCAGCAGGGCGCGGGCGATGACCAGGCGCTGCTTCATGCCGTTGGAATAGGTCTGCACCTTGCTCGTCGCCCGGTCGCTCAGGCCGACCAGATCCAGCACCTCGCCCACCCGCCGCGTCAGGTCGGGAACATCGTACAGTTGCCCGGCGAAGACCAGGTTGTCGGCGGCGGTCAACCGTTCGTAGACGTTTTGCTCTTCCCAGACGGTGCCGATCAGCGGTTTGACCGCGTCGGGATGCTGGAGC
The DNA here is from genome assembly GCA_038239755.1 of Chloroflexia bacterium. GTDB lineage: Bacteria > Chloroflexota > Chloroflexia > QHBQ01 > JAICKM01 > JBBSAN01. Next base: position 4,639 of record JBBSEL010000306.1, read on the forward strand.
ACGTCGTGCCCGGCGACGATGGCTGTGCCCCGGTCGGGCAGGAGCCGCCCGGTCAGCATCTTGATCGTGGTCGTCTTGCCCGCCCCGTTGTGCCCCAGCAGGCCGAATACCTGCCCCGGCTCGACGGTGAAGCTCACCCCGCGCACCGCCTGGACAGGGCCGAAGCTTTTATAGAGATTGTCGGCAATAATCATCGGTTCCATATCGCGTCTTCCTCCCAAAATCCGCCAGGCGAAAACAGCGCCGCACCCGGGCGCTTACTGATCGCCGGCCTTGCCGCCCCGGCTCGCCAGCCCCGCGCCCAGCGCGCAGCCGAACGCCGCACCCAGGGCGACCCCGATGGCGATGTTGTTGAGCGCGACCCCCAGCGCCGTCCCCACGCCGACCCCGATGGCGATCCAGCCGCCCATGTTGACCCCCGCATTCGAGGTATTGGTTGGTTTCTGATCCATGATGACTCCCTGCTTTCTGAACCATATAGGCCAAAGTAGTGATGATCTCTGTAACAGCATATACGCAACGGCGGCGATATTCGGCACACCCGGTGCGGCTTGCTGGTGATCTCATTGTACCCCGCCCCTCCGGCGAATCCTAGCGAATCCGGCCAAGCGGCGCGTAGCGCGGCTGAACGGCGCGTTGGCCCCCCTGACCGGCGCGGATTTCCCGCCCCACCCGCGCCTGCCGCTGCCAAAGGGCGCTGGGCGATGATGAATGGCGACGGGGGCGGGGGTTAGGGGTTGGTAACGAGTGCTGAGTACCTACGCAACACGCATCACGTTTCACGTTTCACGCTTCACCAACCCCCAACCCCCAACCCCCCGCCCCCGCGCCTTGTTGACAAGCCACGCAAAATGGCGTATA
>JBBSEL010000307.1:0-5488 GCA_038239755.1 Chloroflexia bacterium
AGCTATTCCCGGTCTACAGCACCGAGTATCCCATCGCCCGCTACCTGACCCAACTGGATAAGGTGGAGCAAGAGGCGCTCCAGGCGGGCATCATCACCGAGGCGGAACTGGAACGCTGGCACCGCAGCCTGGAGGCTGCTGCCGCCGCCAAAGCCTTCTTTAGCAGCGGGTGTTATGTGCTGTGCGCCGGGCGCAGGCCGTGACCGGGGGCCCCCCCAGCACCGAGCGCTCACCCTCGCCGCCGTCCTCTATTTAGCGATGAGGGTTTGATTCGGGGTTAACTCTGGGACACGGACAGGCGACGATTTTTGAAAGTCGTATGCTTGTTCTATTGACGTAACATAACTAGTAGTGCTATGATTAGAAGGAAAATCGTCTTTCCACCCTGCCACACCCTATAGCAGGCGCTTTTCTCCGGCAATCGTCCCTGTTGGATGGGGATCGTTGCTACTCGCTACGCAAGGATCCGGGGCGCAACTTTCCCCAGCCCTGGCCGTTATTATCTTTGTAGCCCAGTGGCCGTCCGTGCCGGCTGGTATGCCGCACCTACTTTTGCGGAGGTTTTATTCATGCGTAAAGTCCGTGTACTGATCCTCGTGGCGCTGATGACGGCCATGACCTTGCTGCCGGGCCTGGCCCAGGCGGCAGACGGCACGGTGACGGTCCAGACCGGGGACACCCTGACCAGCATCGCCGCCCGCTATGGCACCACGGTGGACCAACTGGTGGCGCTGAACGGCATGGCCTCGGCGAACCTGATCTATGTCGGCCAATCGCTGCGGGTGCCCAACGCCGCGCCCGCCCCCGCCGCCCCGGCCCCAGCAGCGTCCGGCAACGGTGGCTCCTACACCGTACAGGCCGGCGACTACCTCAGCGGGATCGCCCAGAGCAACGGGGTGTCGCAAGATGCGCTGATGGCCGCGAACGGTATCACTAACCCGAACCTGATCTTCGCCGGGCAAACGCTGGTCATCCCCGGCGGGAACAAGCCCGCCCCGGCTCCGGCGGCTCCCGCGCCTGCGGCCCCTGCCGCGCCTGCGGCCCCAGCTCCCCAAACGGGCGGCGGTGGCACCTACACGGTGAAGTCCGGTGATAGCCTGGCCGACATCGCGGCGGCGAACGGCACGACGGTCAGCGCGCTGCTCCAAAGCAACAACATTACCGACCCGAACATCCTCTACAGCGGCCAGGTCTTGAACCTGCCCGCCGGCAGCACGGCCCCCGCCCCGGCAGCCCCGGCTCCGGCGCAACCCGCCGCGCAGCCCGCCGCCCCCAAGCCTGCCGCCCCCACCGCGACCGCCGAGCCGACCCAGGGGCCGAAGATTACCGCGCCGGGGTCGTCGGAGCCGGTGATCACGCCCAAGCCCGGTCCGCCTCCCCCCGCCCCCGAATCGGCCAACACCACCGACCCGAAGGCTGGCGAAACGGTCAAGTACACCGTCCAGTCTGGCGACCGGCTCTACTCCATCGCCGCCAAGTACAACACGACGGTGGACGCGATCATCGCCCGCAACAACATCGCCGACTCGAACATGATCTACAACGGGCAGGTGTTGACCATCCAGGTGGGCGACAAGACCAGCAGGCCGGTCACATCGAACAGCCAGGTTCCGGCGGCAGCGCCGAACAAGGCCATCCCGCCCAAGGACTCGGTCAGCGGCAAGTGGATTGACGTGAACATCAGCACCCAGCGGCTCACCGCCTACGAAGGCGACACCGCCGTGTTCACTACCCTGGTCAGCACCGGGGTCGCCGCCCACCCGACGGTGGTCGGCACCTACAAGATCTACGCCAAGTACCTGGCCGACGACATGACCGGGGGCTACGGGGCCGAGTATTATTACCTGCCCGCCGTGCCCTACACGATGTACTTCACCGGCGGCTACGCCATCCACGGCACCTACTGGCACCACAATTTCGGCACGCCGATGTCGCACGGCTGCGTGAACCTGCCGACCGATGCGGCCAAGTGGATGTACAACTGGGCACCGATGGGCACCCCGGTGGTCACCCACTGGTGAGCCGAGGCGCGTAACCTGCACGCTGGTTAGAAAACCGGAGGGCGTAAGAGCAATCGTACACCCTCCGGTTTTTCGTGCCTACGAATCGGGAGTCGGCGGGGCGGCGAAAGATAGGCCAAGACAGCGAGAAGACCGGTTGCGGGGCAACCGGTCTTCCTGGCGTGCGCGGCGGGAACGGGGGCGAACCCCTCGCTAGTGGCTCTGTCCCGAATTCGGGTCGACGATCAGCCCCGACTCGTCCACGGCTTCAAAGTCGGACGCATGGGTATTGTGGAGCAAGCGCAGTACATCATCGTCCCAGCGGGGGTCGGGGGTGCCGCTGAGGCCCAGTTGGGTGCCGCCGGGATCGGTATCGGCCAGGAACATGCCGTACGTTTTCAGCGCCTGGAGGATGACCTGGATCTGCGCCGGGTAGGGCGAGATGTCGTAGGCCGCCTTCAGGCGGAACCGGGTGCCCATCGGCGGGGCCGCTTCATCCGTGAGCGGGCCATCCGTATGCCGGGCGGGCCAGACCCAGGTGTTACGCACATTCGGCGTGGAGAAGCGCAGCGCGTGGGTGATCACCCCGGTGGCGACCTCGTCGTAGCGCACCAGCCCGGCATAGATCGGCAGCCCGGCGGCATCTGCCGAGGTCCAGGTATTAGGCCGCAACAGATTAGAATTCAACGGCCAGATCGCCCCGGAGGCTGCCCGCCAACTCCCGTCGGGGTTCGGATAGGTGGAATGGGTTTCATACAGATCGCAACTGCTCTGATCGATGATCAGCATATGCCGGTCGCCGGTGCTGCCCGACCCCCCTTCGACGGGGGCGTTGGTCGGGATCGGATAGGGGCCGGGATCGCTCTCGCTGGCGTAGGTGAAGGTGATCGGCACGCGGGGTTGGTCGCCCGGCACGGTGATGTAGGGGAAGCCGTTGGGCAGCCCGTTCACCAGGCGCGATCCGAAATCGGGGTGCAGCACCATCGACGGGCTGATCACCGTGATAAACTTCGCGGACAGCTCATGAACCGGGACGAGCTGAATATTGCGGTTCCAGATATTATCGGGCGGGAACACCGAACACACCTGAACCGGGGGCGGCGTCCAGTAGGGCGTGGCTGTGGCGGTCCGCGTCGGCGAAAGGGTCCGCGTGGGTGAGGGGGTGTTGGTCGGGGTGCCGAACGGGGTGCTGGTCGGCGTGGGGGTCGCGGTGGGCGGCACCGGGGGCGGCGGACCCGCTAGCCCGAAGTTCCTGCGCAGCAGGCTAAAATCGGTGCTGTCCACCACACAATCGCCGTTGAAGTCGGCGTTGGGGTTATACGTGGCATCTCCACAGGCGAGGCCGAACGACGCACGCAAGTTGCTGACATCAGTGATGTCCACCAGATTATCGTTGTTGATATCCCCGGTAAGCTGCACGCCCAGTTCCAGGGAGGTAACCGGATCCCCCATCAGCGGCACCGTCCCGGTGGTCGCCAGGTGGAACGGCCCTTTCGCCCACCAGGTGTAGATGCCGTTGGGCAACGTCGTGACCGTCACCGTGAAGACCCCCTGCGCTTCGGTCGTCTGATTGGCATATGTGACCGACGTGCCCCCCAACTGCAACGTCAGCGTGATCGGGAGTTGGTCCAGCGGATGGGGTGGGGGGGGCCGACCTTGCCAGGTCACATGCCCCACCAGCAGCGACTCGACCACGGGGCCGGACGGGCTGGCAGCGGGAGGATTAGCGCCGCTGCGCGATTGCGCATTGGGACGATCGGCATAAACGGGAGAACCAGCCACGGAGGCTGCCGGGTAAGAGACCTGAACGGAACTGGAGAGGGTGGCGGCGTGGATCGAGCTAGAAAGCAGGAGTAAAAAGACCAAACCGAAAAACACCACTAACCAGACGTTAGCGCGTACCAACATCGCGTAACCTCTTGGGTAGAATGGCCTTGCACGGGCAGCTTTGGGGGCGAAGGCGTATTGATTTTGGAGCTGATTGGGGGACCCTTGGTTGTCGCTATTATATGCTAGCACACCGGCATTGTCAAGTGGGCATCTACTTCACGGCGGCGCGGGCAGACACCTGGGGTTGCACCCCTATCCGTGCTATAATAAGGCGGCCTTGCCCGGCAGTCCCCCAGGCGGGGGGGCCGCCCTCGGTCGGATGACAGAGCCGCCGATCCGCCCACCGGCACTGGCGCAGGCGCGGACAGGTGGGTATACTGTACCATACACGCCGGAGAAGGCGTTTACCTGGGTATCTTTTTTGAGGATAGAAACATGACCGACGACCCGAATCGTTATTTTATCACCACCGCCATTCCCTATGTGAATGCCCACCCCCATGTAGGCTTTGCCCTGGAAGCGGTGCAGACCGATGTGTTCGCGCGTTACCAGCGCAATATCGGGAAAGATGTGCGCTTCTTGACCGGCACCGATGAGAACGCGCTGAAGAATGTGCAGGCCGCCGATGCCGCCGGGGTGCCGACCGCAGAGTTCGTCGCCCAGCTTTCGGCGGTGTTTCACGCCCTGCGGGAACAACTCAACCTGTCATTTGACGACTTCATCCGCACCGCCGCCGACCCCCGCCACGCACCGGGCGCGCAGAAGCTGTGGGAAGCCGCCGACGCGGCAGGGGACATCTACAAGAAGAGCTACACCGGCCTGTATTGCGTCGGCTGCGAGCAATTCTACACCCCCGACGAGCTGACCCCCGACGGGCTGTGCCCCGAACACCTGACCCGCCCCGACGAAGTGACCGAAGAAAACTACTTCTTCCGCCTCTCCCGCTACGGCGACCGCCTGCGCGACCTGATCGAGTCGGGCCAGTACCGGATCATCCCCGAGTCGCGCCGCAACGAGGTGTTGAGCTTTATCCGCATGGGGCTGGCCGACTTCAGCATCTCACGGTCGCACGAGCGGGCGCGGGGCTGGGGCATCCCGGTGCCGGGCGATCCCAGCCAGGTGATCTATGTCTGGTTCGACGCGCTGACCAACTATATCACCGCGCTTGACTATGCCACCGACGGGCCGCTCTACCAGCACTACTGGGTGGAGAATGCCAACCGGGTGCATTGCGTCGGCAAGGGGGTCATCCGCTTCCACGCCATCTACTGGCCCGCGATGCTCCTGTCGGTGGGCGTGCGGCCCCCCAGCACGCTCTTTGTCCACGGCTACATGACCGCCAACGGGCAGAAGATCAGCAAGTCGTTGGGCAACGTAGTCGATCCGGCAGAGATGGTGGCGCAGTACGGCACCGAAGCCGTGCGCTACTACCTGCTGCGCGAGGTGCCCGCCACCGGCGACAGCGATTACACCGTGGAGAAGTTCGAGACGCGCTATAACAGCGACCTGGCGAACGACCTGGGCAACCTGCTCAACCGGGCGATCAGCATGATCGGGCGCTACCGCGAGGGCGTGGTCCCCACCCCCGGCGCGGCGGACGACCTGGATCAAGAGTTGCGCCTGGTGGCCGACAGCATCGCCGCCGCGCACGATGCCGC
>JBBSEL010000308.1:0-5476 GCA_038239755.1 Chloroflexia bacterium
CGGGATTCGAACCCGCGATCTCAGCCTTGACAGGGCTGCATGTTAGGCCGCTACACCACGCCTCCAATGTGCTTGCGCGCTTATATTACCATATCTCTCGAATTTCGTCAAGGTCCGCAGCGCCGAAAACCCCGGGTCGATGCAAAGTCATGTACTCAGCATCCTTAGCAATGGCTCCAACTGCGGGATTGGGGTGCTTGCCTCGTTTGAACTGTTGGCGTAGGGGCGCGCGGCTCTCGCCTTGCCGGGGGAGTTCCCGACTCTCGCCACCAGAGGCGGGCCGCGCCACCATTCCGAACACCCGACCAGGGCGAGCGCCGCTCGCCCCTACGCCAGCATAGGAACCTGCACTTGGCATCTCGATTTTGCGATTGTGCCTGCGGAAAAACACATATCATGGAATTAGCGGCGGCGGGCAATCCAAAGGCTTGACGAGGGCATATACCATCATATAGAATGTATTTGCAACTTGTTGCAAATGTCTATGTGTGCATATCAGCGGCCAACTAGGATGCCAACATCTGTACCGGACCAAAACGTGTATAAGAAGATGGTGTGGATAGCCGGGGCGGCAGGGTCCTGCTGGCTACTATCATCTGGAACAAACGGAGGAGAATAATGCACATTCCTGACGGATATTTAAGTCCGCTCTTTTCGCTGGCGACCGGAGCTGTGACCGTGCCGATCTGGGGGTTGGCCGGGAAGCGGGTGCAGGCCGTGCTGAACAACCGCACGGTGCCGCTGCTGGCGATTTTCTCGGCACTGTCGTTCACGATCATGATGTTCAACATCCCGGTGCCGGGGGGGACGACCGCGCACGGCGTCGGCGGCACCCTGATTGCTATCGTGCTGGGGCCGTGGGCGGCGGTAATCGGGGTCAGCATGGCGCTGATCTTACAGGCGCTCTTTTTTGGCGACGGCGGCGTGCTGGCGATCTTCGCCAACTGCCTGAATATGGGGATCATCCTGCCATTCGTCGGCTACTATACCTACAAGCTGATCGCCGGGCGCTCGGACATTCTCTCCCCGCGCCGGATCTGGGCGGCGGGCATCGGGGCTTATACCGGGATCACCGTCTCGGCCATCGCCGTCGGCATCGAACTGGGCCTGCAACCAATCCTCTTCACCGAGAACGGCCACCCGCTGTACAGCCCCTATGATCTGGGGGCGGCCATCCCGGCGATGCTGATCTCCCATGCCTTTGGTGCATCGCTGGTCGAGGCGTTGATCACCGCGCTGGGCATGGCCTACTTGCAGAAGCAGCACCCCGAATACCTGACCTCGCTACGGAAAGTCGTGGCCGGGGCAGGCATCGGTGAAGGACAGGCGGCGCGCCGCCCGCTATGGCAAATCGCCGGGGCCGCGATTGCGGTGGTGCTAGCGGTGATCATCATCGCCGGGCTGGTCACGGGCGGCGGCGACCCGGCACACTTCTTCGGCGCCGATTGGACGCAAGTCAGTTGGCCCGATGTGGCCTCGATGCTGCTGGTGACGGTGGTGATCGCGGCGGTACTCATTCCTCTCGCCTGGGTCGTCTTGCCGAAGGGGATCAAGCGGGTCGGGGTGGCATTCGTCGCACTGGCCGTGATCGCGCCGCTGGGGCTGATCGCGCCGGGCTTCGCCTTTGGCGAGGGCAGCACCCAGGATGTGCAGGCGGCGTTCGGCTACGTGCCCAAGGGCTTGCAAGGGCTGTCAACGGTCTTCAGCGCGCCGCTGTCGGGCTATAACATCCCCCTGCCCTTCTTCAGCGCTGCCAACGCCCCGCTCTGGCACGCCGCCATCGGCTACGAACTCAGCGGCATCGTCGGCATCCTCCTGCTCGGTGGGCTGGTCTGGGGGCTGGCGAGCCTGTTACGCCGGGGCCGGGGCACCGAAGTGCCCACCGCGCCGCAAGCGAGGACTCAATGAGCGCCATCGCCCCTCCGCAACATCGCCACGCCAAAGAGGGCCACGTCGGCTGGCTGGAACACACCATCGCCGGGGTCGCCGGATCCATCGAGAAGGCCATCTTCACCGAAGAACTGGCCCGCCGCCCCGGCTGGCTCCAGCGGATCGACCCCCGCGCCAAGCTGCTGATGTTCCTCGCCAGCGTCCTGGCGGCCAGCCTGTCGAATTCGCTGCTGGTACTGGTTGGCCTTTATGCCGTCATCCTGATCGCGGCGCGGGCCAGCCAGGTACCGTTCGATTTCTTCGTGCGCCGAGTCTGGATCGGCATCCCGTTCTTTTCCGGGCTGGTTATCCTCCCGTCAATTTTCATGGCCGCCGGGCCGCGCCTGTTCGACCTGGCGCTGGGGCCGCTGCACATCGCGCCGTCGATCCTGGGGCTGGCGGGGGCGATTGTCTTTGTCGCCCGCGTGGGGGTGAGCGTGTCGCTGGCGGTGCTGCTAGTGATCGTCACGCCGTGGGCCGACCTGCTCAAGAGCTTGCAGGCGTTGCGGGTGCCGCAGATCTTCATCCTGCTCCTCTCGATGACCTATCGCTATATCTTCCTCTTCCTTCACTCGGCCAACGGCATGTTCGAGGCGCGCAAAAGCCGCACCGTGGGCCGCACCAGTGGGAACGAGCAACGCAGTTGGATCACCGCAACGATGATGACCCAATTGAATCGCGCCTTTAAGATGAGTAATGATGTCTACGCAGCGATGCTGGCCCGCGGCTTCACCGGGCGGGTGCATACCTACAGCGCCTACCGCATGACCCCCGCCGACTGGATCGCGCTGGCGGGCACGGTGGTCGTAGCGCTGGTGGCGCTGCTAGTGGGGAGGTTTGTCGGATGATGAGTACCACGAACGGGCACGAACATAGCGTGATGGACCCCAACGCGCCGATTTTTCACCTGCGCGGGGTGCGCTACCTGTACAACGGGCGGCAGCCCGCCCTGGACGGCATCGACCTGGATATCCGCCGGGGCGAGCAGGTCGCCCTGCTGGGGGCGAACGGCTGCGGCAAATCCACCCTGCTCAAGCTGCTGGACGGCATCTATGGGCCGAGCGAGGGCACGATGCAGGCGTTAGGGCGCGATATCTCTGCCGTGGCCGCCGGGGAGGACGGCTTCCGCTTCCACCGCGAAGTGGGGCTGGTCTTTCAGGACCCCGATATCCAACTGTTCAGCGCCACTGTCTTTGACGATGTGGCCTTTGGCCCTCTGCAACTGGGGCTGAGTCCCGACGAGGTCAAAGCTGCCTGCGACGAGGCGCTCCAGCAGATGGAGATCACCCACCTCGCCCAGCGTGCGCCGTTCGAGCTATCGGGCGGCGAGAAGAAGCGGGCGGCGATTGCCTCCGTGCTCTCACTGCGGCCCGACGTGATCCTGCTGGACGAGCCGACCGCCGCGCTGGACCCACGCACCAAGTGGGTGCTGGTCAACCTGATCCGGCGGCTGGGGCAGGCGGGCAAAACGATCATCACCGCCACCCACGAACTGGAAATCGTGCCGATCATCGCCAACCGCGTGATCGTGATCGGGGAAGAACGGCGCATCCTGGCCGACGGGCCGCCCGAAGTCATCCTGGCCGACCACGACCTGCTGATCCGGGCCAACCTGATCCACGAGCACCTGCACGAGCAGGGGATGCGGCACGGGCACGAACACATGATCCACGACCATGTGGACCACGCCCACGAGGCCGCGATGCAACGCGAAGCCGTCCACCCTGGCGCACCCACAGCATAGGGGGACTCGTAGACGAACACTAGAAAACAGAGAGCCGGGGAATGAATCCAAAAATCATGGAGTTGAATACCATCTTGCTGGGGCGGGGGGTGCGCCTGACCCCGCAACGGCTGATGGTGCTGGAAGTGCTGGCCGAGCACGCGGGCAGCCATATCACCGCCGATAAGATCCTGGCCGCCGTCACCGCCCAGTACCCCTATGTGGACAAGACGACCGTCTACCGCACGCTGGACCTGCTGCGCGACCACAGCCTGGTGGTGCAGACCGACCTGGGCGGCGGCAAGCTGGAATACGAACTGGTGTCGCAGCCGCACCACCACATCGTCTGCAAAAAGTGCGGCTACACGGTGGAACTGGACGACGCCACGCTGGACCCCCTGCGCCACCTGGTCGAGCAGCAATACGGCTTCCAGCCCTCCTTCGACCACTTCGCCCTCTTCGGCGTCTGCCGCGCCTGCCAGGACCAGCAAGCGGTGGTGGTCGCCCCCTAGCCCTTCGTCCGCCGCCGCCGCCCCGCCTTGCGTGCCACCCGCACCCGCGCCGCCTCCCGGCAATGGGCGAGGATCGTCTGCGCTGCCGCCGGGTTCTCCGCGAGGAACTGATGCAGCCCCTCCCCGACTACCGTCTGCACCTGCCCGCGGACTTCGGGGTTGCCTAATGTATCCTTCAGAGCGCTGACGAAGAGGGGATCGGTAAGCTTCACACTGACGATGGCGGTCAGACCCGCATGTACATCCTCAGCCATTAAGTTGTCGTCCGTTTCCTCAAGGAAACCGTTCTTACGGGCGTAGGTGTTGAGTGTGTAGGTAAGTGCGGCTTGAAACCCGGTCAGGTGGGTACCCCTATCAACGGTTTCTATGCTGTTAGCAAACCCCAGGATCCGCTCGGTAAAGGTATCGTTATACTGCAACACCACTTCGATGACGGTTTGATCAATAATACGCTTGACATAGAACGGCGCGTGCAGCACGCGATGGTCTCGGTTCAAGTGCTGCACCCAAGTGCGAATGCCGTGCTCGAAATAGAAGGTCTCTTCGCGCTCCTGATCCGCTCGTTGATCCACAAAGGTAATGGTCAGTCCCTGCGTCAGGTAGCATATAGCGCGGAAGTACTGCGCCAGGGTATCATAGTCATACGCGGTCGTCTCAAAGATCGTCGGGTCGGGCTTAAAGATCGTTGTGGTGCCCCGGCCTTCAGGATCCAGCCCGACCACCGCTACAGGAGCAGTAGGGTTGCCTTCTCGATATTCCTGCGCATAGACCTGCCCGTCACGGCGAACCTCCACCCGTGCCCAAGTGGAGAGACTGTTCACTACTACAGCTCCCACCCCCCAAAGCCCGGATGTCGTCATCACAAGTTCAAGTATCGACTTCTGCGTCTCGGGATCCATATCCACGAGGATGCCCCATCCATTATCGCGAACTGTGACGGCACCATCAGGGCGAAGCACTATGTCGATGTGGTCGGCGGACCCGGCCACAGCCTCATCCACACTGTTATCCACGATCTCACAGATCATATAATGCAAGCCGCGCTGGTTAGTCGAACCGATATACATACCAGTGCGACGGCGTATGGACTCCCGCAGCGTGATCTTCTGAATGCTGCTCGCATTGTACGCATCTGCCATGAAAACGCCTCCTATGCTCCCTCGAACCCCAGCAGCACCGCCGCGCCCTGGATCGCGCTGCGCTTCAGGCGAGCCAGCACGGCGGGAGCCTCGGTCATGGGGCAACTTCGGTCATGATGTAATTCCTACTCCCACAGGCTGTTCTACAACGTATCATACACCCTGGCGCGGTC
>JBBSEL010000309.1:0-5465 GCA_038239755.1 Chloroflexia bacterium
CAGTTCCATGATCGAGCGGCTGACCGGCGACGACATGGGCTGGATGATAAAGACATCGTTCTGGCGCACGCTCTCGTTGAGCTTGACGAAGATGTTCTCGTTGCTGAACTCGAACACTTCGGCCCGCCCCAGCGGCACCCCGATGTAGTCGGCCACGGCATGAGCCAGCGCCGGATTGGCGTTGCCGCTAAAAATCGTCAGTTCTTCGTAGTGTTTGGGCATGCGTTTGGGGGGTTAGGGGTTGGGGGTTGGGGTTGGTGATTAGACGGTTATTGGCAAGCGCATCTCGAAAAGCAAATACTGGTCACTGCTCACTGGTCACTGGCTGCTGATCACTGACCACTGACGACTCGTCGGCCAGGTGGGCCAACCCGGCCTGGGCGGCGGCTTGCTCGGCCTGGCGCTTGTTGCTACCGGCCCCCTCGCCCAGCACTTCCGCGCCCGCCCAGACTTCGATGCGGAAGATGCGCTGGTGGGCCGGGCCGCTGGTGTCGGCCAGGCGATAGGTGGGGGGGACTTTGTAGCGGGCCTGCACTTCGCGCTGCAACTGGCTCTTGTAGTCGCCACTAAGTACGGCGGCGATCTCGCCGTCGCTGGTGGCCGCCAGGAAGTGTCGCAAAATCCGCTCGGTCACCCGCAAGCCGCCATCCAGGTAAATCGCCCCCAGGAGGGCCTCGAACGCTCGCCCGGTGATCGTGTCGCGCCCACGTCCGCCCTGGATCTCTTCGCCCCGGCTCATGTAGAGATAGGCTCCCAGGTCGATCATCCCGGCCCAGACGCTCAACCGGGTGAGCCGCACCAGCGCCCCACGCAGGGTGGTCAGGGCACCCTCCGGCTTGTCGGGATGGCGCACATAGAGCCAGCGCGCCACCAGAAAGCCCAGCACCGCATCGCCCAAAAACTCCAGGCGTTCGTTGGACCCCAGGGCGAAGTCGGGCACATCATGGAGATAGGAGCGGTGGACCATCGCCTGTCGCAGGAGCGCCTGGTCTTTGAAGGTGTAGCCCAGCGCGGCCTCCAATTCCGCCAGAGGTGCGCCCACGCTCCCCTGGTGCGCCGGGTGGGGGATCGCCTCTGCCGGGAAAGGGTCCGCTACGAGTTCGGGTCGGTCGGAAGCGTCCGCTGCCTGCTCCGCCGTTCCCACTGGATCGGCGGCCTGCTCCATGCCTGCGATCAGGGCAGATGCGGCGGCGGATGCTTTCGACCGGCGCGGGGTCATGCGCCCAGTGCTTCCGTCAGGTTCAGCCCCGCGCCTTTCGCTATGTTCTCCAGCGCGGCCCAGTCCAGCGACACGCGGTAGGTATAGTGCCCGTCGCCCACCTCTTCGGTTTCCACGGTCGCCAGGCTCGGCTTGACCAGGAAGCGGATCAGGGCGTCGGCGATGCCGTTTTGGGTGGGGTCGCGGTCGTCTAGCAACAGGGGCGTGTTGCGGTTGGCGGCGGCGGCACGCAGCCCGGCGGCGAAGTTGGGCAGCAAGCGGGCGGCAGCTTCCTTCTCGTGGTCCACGACTTCGGTGCTGATCTCTTCGATCCGCTCCTGGGGCACCCGCGATGTGGCGTCCAGGTCGGCGATCTTTTCTTCGTCGGGTGCCACCCGGTGGCTGATGATATAGTCTACCAGTTTACGAATATCGGTATCGGCCATGCAAATCCTCCGTGCGCAAATTTCGGTCCTCCCCATTATCGCGGGCGGAGGCTAGTTTTGTCAATGCGACGACGAGTGGTTAGTGGTTAGTGGTTAGTGGTTAGTGGTTAGTGACGAGGGATTAGGAACGAGCAGCGAGCAGTGAGCAGCGAGTGACGAGGGATCAGGGATCAGGGATCAGACTTACGCAATACGCAGTACGCAATACGCAATAAGAACTCACGCAGCACGTTTCACGTTTCACGTTTCACGCAGCACGCCCCCCTCGTCACCCCCCGGCGCTTGTGCTATAATCCGGCATGAGACAGCAGAGGGTGGGTGTGAAGACGGCGCGGGAGGGCTGGGTCGAAGTAGCAGGCACAAGCCTGCGGGTGATCCAGGCCGGGCCGGAGGCCGCGCCGCCGCTGGTGCTGGTGCATGGGCTGGGCATGTCGGCGGATTACTGGACCGAGTACACGATCCCGGCCCTGGCTGCCGACTATCGCATCATCGCGCCCGACCTGCCGGGGTATGGCCGCAGCGCACCGTTGCCGCGCCACACAGTGGGAGCCTACAGCGCGGTGGTGCGCGGGCTGATCGATCAGCTCGCGCCGGACGAACGGGTGCATCTGCTGGGGCACTCGATGGGCGGGCAGATCAGCATCGCGGTGACGGGCCATGCACCGGAACGTATCCGCAGCCTGACCCTGGTCGGCGCGGCGGGGCTGCCCTGGCGCGAGGCGGTCTGGCGCATCCCCTTGCGGGCGGCGCTGGACCGCTGCAACTACCAGCCCCGGCTCCTGCGCTACGGGATGCAGGCGCAGCCGTTCGGGCGGGTCTACCGCGAGTGCCTGGGGATGATCCTGGGTGGGGCCGGGGAGACGGAGGCGCTGTTGCCTCGGATCACCGCGCCGACGCTGCTGATCTGGGGCGACCGCGACTACATGGTGCCGCTCCATTACGGGCAGGCGATGGCCCGGCTGCTGCCCCACGCCCGCCTCGCGGTGGGCCGGGGCCTGAGCCATGTGCCGTTCTTCGAGCGTCCCGCCGCGTTTCACCGCCTGGTGGCCGACTTTCTGGAAGAGGTAGGGTGAGCCTATGCAGACGCCTCCTGACCTGAAGCCCTGGAACGATCCCTTGCTGCTGGGCTTCCTGCGGCCTTACCTCTTATCCGCCTTGTGGATAGCTGTGTTCCTTACCATCGGTGGTGGCAGTACGTTCATCCTCATGGAAGGGAATCCGTTATCCTGGCCGGACTATCAGTGGCAAATTGTGGGGTTGCTGTATCTGATGCCTATCGGCGTTCTGGCTATTGGCGTGCTTTCCTACCAGTCACGCCGCCCATCAATGACGCCTGCCGTTATTAAAGCGACGAGCCTCTCCTGGCGACCGGAGTCCGCTCGACAACTCTTGCAAGGCGGCGTGTTCACCGCATTGATCTCCCTCGCCATGCCCCTGCAATATTTGTACACCCACCCCACCTCGACCCAGCCGTCGTCGTGGACGGCGCAACTGGCGGCGGCCCAGGCCGAGGCGTGGAAAATAGATAAAGGGGCGGTGTTAGAGTCGGTCACTGCCGATCCGGTCGATTTTCACCCTGAGCAAATTGCCGCGAGCAGCACCTTTCGACTGGCTTTTGTGTTCCGGCGACCTTCGGGCGAGTCCAGCCGCGTCGAATTGTTGGACACCGATCCGCCGCGGGTGCTTGAGGTTAAACCCAGTTGGGACTCGATGAGTCCTGTACCGGATCAGGCATATCTGCAAACCCTGGCGAAGCGGTTGCAAACCGTCCTACTCAGCCCACGCGAGATCTATTGGCAGACGTTGGCTGCCGGGCTGACCTTCAGCCAGAGCCACGGGGCGGTGACACCATCGATCACCCTCTTTCTTGAAAATGATTGGCAGCCCCGCTGGGGAATCCCCACCGGGTGGTTTGTGCGCTATTCCTCTGCAAAGGGGAGTTTGAACCTGCGGGTCCATCCGGCAACGGGGCAAGTGGTGGAGCAGACTGTAGATAAATGATCATGGACGTTTTGCGCGTTTGCGAACCAGCTAAGCTAGTAAGATAGGAGCCGAGCTTTGACCACTCTGGAAGAGACCCAAGAAGCCGCCCCGCCGGTGATCGCCCCGCATCCGGAGGGGTATGATACGGTGGTCGTGTTCGATTTTGGCGGGCAGACCAGCCAGTTGATCGTCCGCCGGGTGCGCGAGGCGGGTGTGTATGCCGAACTCTTGCCGTGGGATGCGACGGCGGCGCAGGTGGAGGCGTTGCATCCACGCGCCTTCATCCTGTCGGGCGGCCCGGCCAGCGTCTATGATGAGGGGGCACCGACCCTGCCGCCCACTGTTCTTGCGTCTAATCTGCCGGTGCTGGGCATCTGCTACGGGATGCAACTGCTGGCCTACAATATGGGCGGGCAGGTGGCTCCGGCCACCCACCGCGAGTATGGCCCGGCCACGATCCACCAGGCCCACCCCGACACGCCCGCGCCCCTCTTCGCCGGGCTGCCCGCCGATCTCCCCGTCTGGATGAGCCACGGCGACCGGATCGACGCGCTGCCTCCCGGCTTCACCGCCTTTGCCACCACGCCCAACGCGCCGTTCGCGGCGATGAGCAACGAGCAGCGAGCAGCGAGTGCGGCGCAAGCAGATCTCCCAAATCCCAAATCCAAAATCCAAAATCCAACAGTCCCCATCTACGGCATACAGTTCCACCCCGAAGTAGTCCACACGCCGCAGGGGGCGGAGATTTTGCGGAACTTCCTGTTCAACGTGGCCGGGCTGCGCGCCACCTGGACGATGCATTCGTTCATCGAGCAGGAGGTGGCGGCGATCCGCGAACGGGTCGGCAGCGGGCGCGTGCTGTGCGGCCTCAGCGGTGGGGTGGACTCGGCGGTGGTGGCCGCGCTGCTCCACCGGGCGATTGGTGACCAACTGACCTGCATTTTCGTAGATACGGGGTTACTACGAGCAGGCGAGGCGACGCAGGTGATGGACACCTTTGGCCGCCACATGCAGGTGGACCTGCGGATTGTGGATGCCGCCGACCGTTTCCTGGATCGGCTGGCCGGGGTGGACGACCCCGAAGAAAAGCGGCGGCGGATCGGGACCGAGTTTATCCGCGTGTTTGAGAAGGCTGCCGCCGAGATTGGGGAGTTCGCCTACCTGGCGCAGGGCACGCTCTACCCCGACGTGATCGAGAGCGCGGGGCCGGAGCGTCGGGCGGCAGCGAAGATCAAGACCCACCACAACGTGGGCGGCTTGCCCGCCGATATGCGCTTCCAACTGATCGAGCCGCTGCGCTACCTGTTCAAGGATGAGGCTCGCGCCGTGGGAGCCGAGTTGGGCCTGCCCGCAGAGATTGTCTGGCGGCACCCGTTCCCCGGCCCCGGCCTGGCTGTGCGCGTGCTCGGTCCGGTGACGCGGGAGGGGGTGGCGACGCTCCAGGCCGCCGATGCCATCGTGCGCGACGAGTTACGGACGGCGGGGCTGGAGCGGGAGATCTGGCAGGCGTTCGCCGTGCTGACCCCGTTGCGGAGCGTGGGCGTACAGGGCGACGGGCGGACCTATGCCAATCTGGTGGCGGTGCGCGCGGTGACCAGCACCGACGGCATGACCGCCGATTGGGCGCGCATCCCCCACGAGGTGCTGGCCCGGATCAGCAACCGCATCGTCAACGAGGTGCCCGGCGTCAACCGCGTGGTCTACGACATCACCAGCAAGCCCCCGGCGACCATCGAGTGGGAGTGAGACGAGGTTTGAGGTTTGAGGTTTGAGGTTTGAGGTTTGAGGTAATGAATAATGCGGACTGAGGAGCGGGGGGTCAGGGGACAGGGGTTGGG
>JBBSEL010000310.1:0-5463 GCA_038239755.1 Chloroflexia bacterium
GGATGGTAGTCATCGCCCGGATCACCCCCGGCCTGCGCACGCTCATTTCGGTGCCCGCCGGGCTGGGCCAGATGCCCCTGCTGCGCTTCTGGCTCTACACCGCCATCGGCAGCGGCCTGTGGAACGGCGCGCTGATCCTCGCCGGGCGGCTGCTGGGCGATAACTGGCGGCAGGTGGAAGGCATCCTCGCCCCGATCGGCCCGCTCGTCTACGGCCTGATGATCGCCGCCGTCGTCGTCTTCGTCGGGCGGCGGATGTGGCAAAAGCGCCAGGGGGCCAAACACGACCCCGACCGGGGCGACCGGTGATCGGCCCCGCGCCGCCCCCCGACCTGGCGGATCTGGGCCTCCGGCTCCAGGCGAGCTTTCCCCACCTTCAGCCGATCACCCCGCAGCGTGTGCTGGGGGCCGGATTCCGCAGCGTCGCCCTCGCCACCGCCGAAGGCCGGGTCTTCCGCATCGCCCGCAACCCGGCGGCCTGGGCAGGCTATGTGAAAGAACAGCGGCTCCTCCCTCTCTTACGCTCCGCTCTGCCCGTCACCATCCCCGATCCCCAATGGGCCAGCGGGCCATCCGACCTGTTCCCGTTCGGGGTGATCGGCTATCCCCTGCTGCCCGGCAGGCCGCTGGCCCCGGCTGATCTGGCGCTGGGCACCCCTGCCCGGCTGGCGGCAGAGCTGGCGGCGGTGTTGCGGGTGCTGCACCGGGTGCCGCTGGCGGCGGTCGCAGCCGTGGGCCTGACGGGACTGGACACCCGCCGCGCTGCGTGGGCTACCATGCGGGCTACCACCCTCCCGGTGTTGCAGGCCGCGCTGACGGCGGCAGAATACCGGACGGTGGCGGGTTGGTGGGACCGCCTCCTGGCCGACCCGCGCATGGAGCAGTATACCCCCACCCTGCAACAGGGCGACCTGTGGTATGAGAACATCCTGGTGGACGAGGCGGGCAGCAGCGTGGTCGGGATCGTGGATTTCGAGGATGCCGCCTGGGGCGACCCGGCCCAGGATTTTGCCACCCAGCATCACCTGGGCGCAGGGTTCACCGCCGAGGTGATCGCCGCCTACAAGGCTGCCGGGGGTACGCTGGATGCGGGGTTCGCCTACCGGATGCGGCGGCTGTGGGAGTTGCGCGAGTTCGAGGGGTTGGCCTTTGCGATCCGCACCGCCGACGAAGCCGAACAAGCCGACGCGATCCGCAAGTTGCGGCAGGGGCCGATCCTCTGCCCGGCTGGGCCAAACCCTCCCGGCTAAGTCAGGTAGTGGTTGTTCGTTTCGACCCAGTTGAGCACGTAATCGTTGATCACCGGGATGCGGACGGGGCCGTCGAGGGTGACAAGGCGCAGTGCGGCGACGAGGACAAACCAGTCGCGGGCGGTGCGGGTGCCGGTGAAATCGGCGGCTGCCAGGCCGTCAACCAGCGTGACATGGGGGCACTGGCTGGCGCGGAGCCAGGTCGCCTGGTCGGCCAGGGGGCGGCGCTGCACCCACTGGCGCAAAGCATAGCCCGCCGCCAGCAGTTCGGCGCAGTTGCACCCGCTCACCCGTTGGGCATTGGCGATCAGGGCCTCAACATAGGTGCGCTCATCGCTGACATCCAGCGAGGCCGCCGGGGCAGGGTCCGCCGCCGACTCCTCGCCGAGGAGCGGCACCTCGTCCCAGTGTGACGACACCTCGCTACTGAGCCGGTTGCACTCCTCCGCTTGGAGCAGATACAAGCGGATCAGGGTCTGGTATTCTTGATCCTCACCCATGACCGCGTCCTGCCATCCCCTGTAACAACGAAAGCGCGCCCCCGGTTATAGCTCGGCTTTGACTTGATCGTAGGCCCGGCGCAGGTAGAAGTAGACCATCCGCCAATCTGCCGCCGGGTCAGTGGATCGTTTGCTGGTGATCAGGTCCACAGTCGCCGCTCCCCTGGCCCGGTTGCGGGCCGAGGCCGCCATCCGTGCCGGGGTGCTGCTGAAGATCGCGGCATGGAGGGCGGTCAGCGATGCGACTAGCGGCGTGTAGTCCTCGGCGCGGTCCAGCGCCAGGTGGCGATGAACGATCCAGTAGTCCAGTTCCAGGTCCCCGATCCGGTCGGGGTCGAACGACTGCTGGTTGACCTCGGCCACCACCGCATAGAACTTACGCAGGTAGTCCCGCACGGTTTCCAGCGCCGCCGCATTGTCGTGGGGGGCGAAGGCGATTGAGGCGCGCGTGGTGTAGACAGCGGCGACCAGGGAGCGCGGAAACGGGATGTGGAACTGCGCCTGATTGATCCGCACCAACAGCAAGAAGGCACGCAGCCAGTTGTGGTCGTAGTAGGCTTTCCAGCCACTCGCTTCGATCCGGGCCACCTGATCCGGGTCGAATTCTAACGCTAACGAATGCGGTGCCATCGATCCCGCTACCTCCCTACAATCCGAAAGCTGATCCGATCCGACAGGGAGCCGCGACCCGGCTAGAAGGTGAGTGCGTTGCCCATGAGCGACGAGATCGCCAGGAATAGCCCCAACCCGGCCACCATCAGGGCCGAGACAACGCTCAACGGCTGGAGCAGCCCGCTGTTGAACGGCAGCTTGTTCATGAACCGCCGGGCATAGACCATCAGCAGGCCGATCACCGTCAGGACCACCGCCAGCCCGAGGCTGAAGGCCACCAGCAAGAGCAGCCCCTCGCCAATACGCCCGACCCGCACGGCGGCCAGGGCCACCACCAGCGCGCTGGGGCAGGGAATAATCCCCCCGGTGATGCCGAGAACGAGCAGGCTACGCAGCGTCACGTTCTGGCCGTCGGCGGGCAGGTGCGTGTGCGACTTCCCGAACAGGCCGTGGCTGTGCGTGCCGTCGGCAGGTTGCTCCACCCCGGCGTCATGGCTGTGGTCGTGGTCCTGATCGTGGCCGTGCGCGTGATCATGGTCGTGATCATGGCTGTGGTCGTGATCATGGTCGTGGGTATGCCCGGCGGGACCAACCGGGTGCAGGTGCGTGGAGCCAAAGGCCCCTTCGGCGGTGGTCGCGCCCGCCACGGCCAGCGCCATGCCCTCTGCCGGGGCGTGCGCGTGGGGATGGGGCACGCCCAGAGCGTGCGCCCGTTCGTGACTCACCTGGGCGGCGCGGCTGCGCCAGGCATTCCACAGCGGGCGGCCCCGTTGCGCGGCCAGGGCCAGGCCGATGACCACGATCATCAAGCCGGAGAGGAACCCCAGCCAGGGATAGATCTGCTCAGGAAGGAAGTATTTTTGCGCCACTTTGATGACGATGAGGAAGATGAATACGGCGAAGGTATGCGTGATCGTGACGGTCACACCCAGGAAGATGGCGTGGAGCGGAGTGCCCCGGCTGCCGACCAGATAGGCCGCTGCGATGGTCTTGCCGTGGCCCGGCGACAGCGCGTGCGCCGCCCCCAGGAAGAAGGCGACCACGAGGCCGATCAGCAGCGCCGCCAGGGGGATATCTTTTTGCGCCATCAGTTCGGTCATTGCGTCGGTGCGCTGAGCGATCCAGCCGGTCAGGCCATTCGCCGGGGCCGGGGCCGGGGCCGTGGTGGCAGCGGTGCCCGCGCCGGGCAAGAAGCGGAAGCTGGCCGCGCTCACCTGCGGCGGGCTGCTGATCAGGTCCTGGGGATAGACGGTCAGCGCATGGCTGCGGTCGGTGGTCGGCACCGTCGAGCCGTCCAGGCCCATGCCTGCCCCGGCCACGGCGATAATCTCGCGCCAGCCCGGTCGCCCGTCATAGGTCATGTCTTTGTAGAGGATCGCCCCCGTCGTGGCGGGCAATGCAGCGGTGAGATCGAGGGTGAGCCGCAGGGTCGGCAGGCCCCCCGCGCCGGGCGGGAAGCTCAGATCGTGGGCCGTTTCCTTCAGCGCCAGCGGCTTGCCGTCCAGGGTCAGCACCAGACCCGGCAGCAGTTCGGTCAGCCGCCGATTCAGGTAGGCGGTGCGCTCTGCGGCGGTCAGGTCGGTGCTGCCATCCGCGTGGATCGACTGCAATTCCTGATAGGCCGGGATCTCGGCCATATCGAGGATATAGCGCACATCCACCGCCCCGGTCCGCACCGTCAGCGCCGTATAATGATTAATGGTGAAGTTGCCCAGCGGGTGCGCCCCGGCCACCATCGGCAGGCCGACCAGCGCGAGCAGCGTCACCACCGCTACCATCCCCCAACGTAGCTTTTTCATACCGCGAACCTTTCTCCCTGATGCGTGAAACGTGATGCGTGATGCGTGATGCGTGATGCGGCGTATTGCGTATTGCGTAACTATATCGCGCTAACGAGTAAGCACCAACCACCAACCACCAATCACTCGACACCAACCACTAACCACCAACCACTCGTCTACTGCTTCAACGCGGCGGCGGCTTGATCGGCGTAGACGACGTGGAATTGCGGGTTGAGCGCTATGGCTTTTTGCAGGTAGGTCTTGGCCTGCACCGGGTCGCCCAGCGCCTTGGCGATCATGCCTGCGTGGAAGTAGAACAGCGAGTTGGGCGTGCTCAGGCGCAGTGCCCGGTCCGAGGCGGTCTTGGCCTCGGCAAACTTGCCGTTTTTGTACAGCACCCAGGACAAACTATCCTGCGTGTTCACATCGTCGCGGAGCGACCCGGCTTGCTGCGCGGCGGTCAGCGCCCCGGTCAGGTCCATATCGTGGTCGGCCAGGAAGATCGCCTTTTCGATGCCGAAGTTGACCCCGTTGACCTCATAGGTGCGAGCGATAAACAGGAACAGGTCATATTCCTTCTTCGCTTCGTCGGTCTTGCCCATCTTGGTATAGACATCGCCCAGCGCGGTCACATACTGCGGCAGGGGGATGATGTCGGTGGCCTGCTTGTAATAGTCGGCGGCAGTGGGCAGGTCGTTCTGCGCGGCCCGCAACTGCGCCAGCCCAGCCAGGGCATAGACATACTTGGGATAATAGGCCAGCACTTGCTTGTATTGCGTCTCGGCAGCGGCATAATCGCCCTTCAACCAGTAGAGCTGGGCCAGTTGCACGCGGCACCAGTTGGTGTTCTCGGCGTTGGGGCTGCCCGCCTCCACCGCATCCTGCATCGCCTTAATCGCCCCCGGCACATCGCCGTGTAGCTCCCGCGCATAGGAGACGCGAGAATAGGACGAGAGATCAGGCCGGGTGTCTACCATCGTCTGGAACGCCTCGACCGCAGCATCATATTGACCTAACTCGGTATACGCATCCCCGATCACGCCATAGACGGCGGACTTGTGCGGCGCGACCGCAAACGCTTTGTGCCCTTCGGTCAGCGCCAGTTGAAAGTCGTGGCGCGACAGGGCCAGCGACCCCAACCCGACCAGGGCATCGGCATCGTCCGGGCTGACTTGTACCGCTTTTTCTAGAACCGCTTGGGCGCGCCCGTAATAAGTCGGGTCGCCGGTATCGCGGGCCTTTTGGATATAGGCATAGCCCAATTGATCCAGCGACTTCCCGTCGCTGCTATCCTGCTTCAGCTTGGCTTCCAGCTTCGAGA
>JBBSEL010000311.1:0-5438 GCA_038239755.1 Chloroflexia bacterium
CCAGCAGGATCAGCAGCGCCAGCACCAGCCCGCCCCCCAGTCCCCGGAGATCGCCCTCTCCTGTGCGGGGCATGCCCGGCAGCGGGGAGGGACTGGACGGGGGAGCGGCACGCGACGGGCAGAGCAGGGGATTGGTGGGTTGACAGAGCGGGCCGCTCGTGCTGGTATTCGTGCTCCACAGCGCCCGAGTGCAGTCGCCTCCCTGGGGATTCGTCGCGGCTCCTCGCACGGTTACCAGGGTGTTGCCCGCGATCCACGGATAGCTGGCGCACGCCTGCAAGGGGTCCAACTGCGTGGTGTTCAGCAGGATCGAGGTGCCGGTCACGGCTAAACGGGACAGGATTTGATTGTTCAAGATCTGGACCTGCTGAGGCGCCCGGTGGGCCGAGTCCCAGGACACGTCAATCGCCGCTGCCCCCGTTGTGCCATGGAACTCATTGCCGGCAATGGTGACGCCGGTGATCAGGGGCAGATCGGCCCGTTGGCGGACGGCAATCTGCCCGGAACCAAACGTCTGGTCGCCAAAATGATTGTCGCGGATCGTCCAATCACTACCGCCGAAGATCTGAACGTGGTTGTTCTGGTTGCATGTATTCTGGCATAAGGAGCTGTCGGGGTGCTGGAGACAGACCGCACAACGCGCGGACGGCCCGGCCCGGTCAAATGTATTGTTGGTGATCGTCACCCGCCGACCCTGTCCGCGGATGAAATCGCAATCCCGGCAATCGTGGAAGGTGTTGCCCGCAATCGTGAGGTCCTGACCGTTGGCAAAGATGCAGCCGTTGGCGTTGCCCGCCACCGTGTCCCGGGTCCCCGCGCAATACCCGAAGTCGCTCCCAGTCAGGCGCACCGCGCGGGCCGTATCTTTGACATCAAGGTGCCCATTGACAAACGCGACGTCGGCGATTATGATGTCATGCGAAGAACCGACAATGGCCAGCTTCGCTGGTGCCGGACTCGCCGCAACAATTTGGATCCGCTCGACAGTGATGTGGTGCGAATTGTTGATCCGTAAACCCGCGAGCTTCGTCCGGTCACGAGATTGGCCTTGAATCACCAGCGGGTAGGTGACATCGCTGACCGTAAGGGTGGACGCATAGACGCCATCGAGGAGCATGATCGTGCCGCCGCTGGCCTTGCACGCGGTCAGTGCCTGCCGGAATTCGGCGACGCTGTGCGCCGTCCGGGTGCAGCCCGCCGGGGCCGCAGCGGCCCCCCTCTCATTCAAGACGCCCCCGGCAGCACTAAACACAAGCACCAGGACTGTGAGAGACAGCCATCGTCGTATCTGTCGCATGAGCGTCCTCCTCCGGATCGGGCAATAAGTATAACCAGTGTTACAATAATCGTACCAGCACGAATCAGGACTTTTAGGTTATTGCGGTAAGAAGCCCCCGCCGCTATGCTTATGGTGCCGTTGGTGTTGATCTCCTCCTGCGTGAGGGAACGAAACCAAACCCCATTTGATTTTGGTTTCGTTCCCCCACGCAGGAGCGACATTGTCGTTACTGTGACCCGAATACACCCAGGAGCCGATTTTGATGAGGTCCACTTTTACCCGCATCCTGCTGGCTGCTGCGCAGCGCTTCTGTACTGGCCCTCGCCGCGGCGCAGCCCTGTTGAGCCTGGGCCTCCTGGCGACACTGGCGCTGCCCTCGCGGGTTCCTGTGCCCGACACTGCTGGGGCTACAGTCTCTCCTGAGTCGTTGCCTGCGAGCTGCCCCGACCGCTTTCTCCGCCGGGTGGATGTGGGCACTGCCGCAGAACTTATTCCCGCTCTGCAACACGCCCAGCCGGGCGATCTGATTGTCCTGGCCGACGGCGTGTATACCGGTCATTTCGTGGCCGCCGTTGCGGGTACGGCCACCGCACCCATCACGCTGTGCGGCACGCGCGGCGCGGTGCTGGACGGCGGCGGCCTCAAAACGGGCTACGGGCTGTACTTGCAGGCCGCGAGCTACTGGACACTGGCCGGATTCACCGTACGCAACGCGCGCAAAGGGATCATGCTGGATGGGGCCAGCCACAACCTCCTACGCGATCTGGAAGTTTATCAGATCGGGGAGGAAGGCGTCCATTTCCGGGCGTTCAGCACCGACAACCTCCTGCTGCAAAGTACGATCCATGATGTCGGTCTGTATACGGCGAGCTACGGCGAGGGCGTGTACATTGGCAGCGCCTATGCCAATTGGCCCATGTACAGCGGCGGCCAGCCGGACCGCAGCGACCGTAACCAGGTAATCGGCAACACCTTGCGCCACACGACGGCGGAGAGTATTGACGTGAAAGAAGGCACGATCGGCGGGCTGATTCAGGGGAATACGTTCTTGGGCGCCGGCATGACCGCCGCCACCGCCTGGGTGAACGTGAAAGGGAATGACTACATAATCCGCGAGAACGTTGGTCAGGGTTCCCCGGTTGATGGGTTCCAGACGAACGTCGTGCTCAAGGGTTGGGGCAACCGCAATGCGTTCCACGTTAATACCGCCGACGTCCAAGGCATTGGTTATGGTATTCGCATTCGCACCAGTGGGACCGGCAACGTGGTGGGCTGCGACAACCAGGTCACGAACGCCGCTCTGGGATTCGCGAACGTCCCTTGTCAATGACGCCATCCGGGTGCAGACCGAGTAAGCGGCGGGCCGCACGTCAACTCCCCTGATCGGTGCGCCGTCCGCGTTGCCAGAACCGCCACCGCGCCTGGGCCTTCGGCCCCGGGCTGAGTTTCGGCTGGGCCGCGTTCTTCCGCATCCACAGCCCGGCGACCACCGGCAAGAAGAAGATGATGACCCACAGCAACACCGCTGGATGATTCTGCACCGTGCTGAGCGCGCCCTCCAGCAGGCTCGGTGCGGGGGGGTGGCTCGTCGCGTCGGCGCGGGCGAGGGCGCGATCATGGACCCGGGCCAACCGCCGGGTGGCGGCGCGGTTGGATAATCGCGCGAGCTTAAGGGGGCGGGCACCTGCCGGCGCGTTGACCCCGCCGGGCGCTGGGTCGGCGGCCCGACTGGCCCGATCGTCAACCCGATTGGTGCCGATCGCCGTGTCCAGGGCGGCGCTATCCAGCACAATCCCCTGATCCGTGATCCCTCCGATCACATTGCCGTCCACGACCGTCGCCGCCGCCTCGCGAACAACCACCCCGCTCTGCCCCCCGCTGATGACGTTGCGCACTACGTGGTTACGATCGGCCTGGTTGTAGATGTGGACCGCGAATTGGGCATTCCTTTGGATGAGGTTACTCGCGATCTCGTTGTCGCTCGCCCCATCCTGGAGCCGCAGGCCGTAGCGGTTGTTATGGATGTCGTTGCTGCTGACTACATTCCCGATGCTACCCTTCAGCGCGATGCCGACCTCATTTTCCCAAACATAATTTTGCACTACCTGGTTGTTGGTCGCCGGGCTGGCCGGCTGGGTGTCGGTCGCCTGAGTGATGCCCTGGAGGACGATACCTTGCTTAGAATTGGCGTAGGCGGAGTTCAGGCGCAGCGTGTTGCCGATGCAGCCCCGAGCGCAGAGGATTCCGGTGTCGTCATTATGGGAGAACGCATTGCTTTCCAGCAGGCAGTTGGTGGCACCATACAGCACGAGGCCGTGGCCGAGATTGTCGGCGACGACATTGCGGGTCCACTGCATTCCGGCGACATGCCAGGCGAACGCGCCGACCGCATTGCGCTGGAACACGGAGTTGGTCACCGTGCCCTGGCTTGGCGCGTTCACCGTGCCGCGCCAGGCGACGCCAGACAGCTCGTCCGTGCCAAACCCCAGATCCACCGCGACCACCCGATCCAGGTCCATGCGGCCCCTGAGCGTCAGGACGTAGGCACGACCATCGGCCATGGTGCGATCCGGGGCGTTCGCCGCCGGATCCCAAGAGGTGAGGGTCACCCGCGCCGTGTCGGCCCCGGTAATGGTCAGCGTACCGCGATCCGCGGCGATGCTCACGAACCGCGCCGGGGTACTGAGCAGGCGCAGTTCATGGACATCCTGGTCGGTGATGGCGAGCCGGGCGCCATGTGCCACCAGGATGTGCTCTTTGAGCAGGACGACTCCCGGCGCAACCTGCGCCAGGGATGCCGGGAAGCGGGCCAGCAACTCGGTCAACGAGTAGGGCAGTGCGCGGGGGGGGAGGACAATACTGACCGGACCGTTTTTGCCGTAAGCCGCACGAAAAGGGAGGCCCGCGCCTTTATTCTGCGCCGCTTGCTCTTCGTTGTCGTGGATCGCATTAGCGGCCCCCCAACCTGGCACCACCACATGCACGGCGATGCCTTGCTTGAACCCACTGGCGGGCAGGTACAGCCCGGCATTGCCCGTGACCGTGTAGCCATTCCCTTTCACGTTCACCCAGACGGTGGCGGCGGTCATGCCCGCGCCCAAGAACGTATTCCCCTGAATCAGCCCGCCGGTGGTGCCTTCCTTGACGTCAATACTCTCCGCCGTCGTGTGCGGCCCGATCAC
The DNA here is from genome assembly GCA_038239755.1 of Chloroflexia bacterium. Lineage (GTDB taxonomy): Bacteria > Chloroflexota > Chloroflexia > QHBQ01 > JAICKM01 > JBBSAN01. The sequence continues at coordinate 4,462 of JBBSEL010000311.1, forward strand.
ATTGCCGAGCACCTGATTGCGGTCGCTGCGGTCCGGCTGGCCCTGGCTGTACGTGTTCCAGTTGGTGTAGGCGCTGCCAATGTACACGCCCTCGCCGAACACCGCCTTGTGCCGCCCGGTATGATGGATCCAGCTCTGCTCGAGACGATTATCGGTACTAGTCGCCCGGAAGTGGATGCCTTCCTCTCCGATCTGGTAGATCTCCAGCCCCTGCAGGAGGTTGTGGCTGGCCCCGTCCAGCATGATGCCCTTTTGCGCATTGCGTACGGTGAATCCGGCCAGCGTCCAGTAGCTGCCGGTCAGGTGCAGGCCATACCCGGCCACTAACGATCGGCCCTCCAACACCGCCGCACGCGTGCCGCACAGGGTAATCGGCGTGGTGATGGTGCCGGACGCGGTCGCGACGAATTCGCCCTGGTAGACCCCGTCGGCAAGCCGGATCTGATCGCCCGGACGAGCATTGGCCAGGGCGCGCACCAATGTCGCCGCCGAGGTCACATTCACTGGCCGGGTAACGGAACCGCGGGGGCAGGCGGTGGTCCCCGCATCGAGGGGCAGGGGCGGAGGTGGCACCCCCGGAGCCGTGGCGAGCCGGTTCATGGCCCTGATGCGGGCCCGCTCGGCCTGCTGGAGCGCCACGACCGGGTCGGCTGGCCCGGTCTGGGCCGGCAGCACCGTGGGCGTCGGCCCCGGAGGGCCGGTCTGGGTCGCGTGGGCCGTTAAGGGAGCCCACGCCCGCAATAGGCCTGCAACCAACAGCAGGCGCAGCAGTATCGTCATATGCCATCTCCCGTCTAATCAGCGCCAACCAGCGCAAGAACTAGCCTGCCCCTGCCGATCGTGCGTTGTTACTCATTTGCCCTACAGGTGGCCCGCCCCGGGTGCCCCGCTCGGGCTGCGACCTTCGGCCCCCCCCCCCCCCCCCCCCGCCACCCCCCCCCGGCCCCCGGGGCCCGCGGGCGTGGGGTGGCCCGAGC
>JBBSEL010000312.1:0-5438 GCA_038239755.1 Chloroflexia bacterium
AAGCGCCCCCGCTGTTGTTGTTCGGCGCTCGCGGCGTTGCATTGGAGCAACCACGTTAGCATTATATTCTCCTCTACTGCGGATCCCTGTGACCGATGCGCTATTCTATTTTAGTATAGTTATTCGAGACCGTCAAGCGGTTTGCCCCTCTTTTAGCTGCGGACTTTTCGCCCATCCAACTTTGCCTTGCCTGGCCCGCTTTTTGCTTCACCTGATCTTTGTACCCGTTCTGCTTTGCTGCTTGTTGCGATTGCTCCGAGCACCTTGACGCCTGAGGGTATCGTGTGTATAATAAGCAGCAAGAGCACTGGCGGCAGGGTCGCCGCTTTGGAGATCGCACCTATGTTTGAACCGGCCTGTCAAGCACACATCATGAAGAGCGCGAGTACAGGCCCTTGTGGGCGTTGGCTTAGTACCAACAGCGGCCACAAGGGCGTTTCCTGCTGCGCGAACATGGGTGCCTGGCACGCGGCGTCAATGGCGACGTTGGAGGATAGCAGATAAGCAGATCTGGTACACGGAATCTGCATCGCTGATGACCTCTCCCGGCCCGGACACCCCTTGAAGGTATCCGGTTTTTTGTTGCCCAAAAAAGGAGACTCATCCAATGCGCGTTCTTGTGACCGAACCCCTTGATCCCGCCGGGATCGCCCTGCTCGAAGAAAATTTCACCGTCGATGTCCGCCTGGGTCTGCCACGCCAGACCCTGCTGGAAGTGATCGGGGCCTATGAGGGCCTCGTCACCCGCAGCGGCACCCCCGTCACCGCCGATCTGCTGGCCGCAGGCCACAACCTCCGCGTCGTGGGCCGGGCGGGCATCGGTGTTGATAACATTGACATCCCCGCCGCTACTGCACGCGGCATCGCCGTCGTCAACGCCCCCAACGGCAACGTCCGCGCCGCCGCCGAACTGACCATCGGCCACCTTTTTGCCCTGGCCCGCAACATCCCCCAGGCTCACGCCCAACTGCGTGGCGGTGTTTGGGGCAAGAATATGTACATGGGCACCGAAGTGGCGGGCAAAACGCTCGGCATCATCGGCCTGGGCAAGGTCGGAAGCCAGGTCGCCCGCAAGGCTCAGGGCCTGGACATGCACGTCATCGCCTACGACCCCTTCATCGCCCCCAAAGACGGCATCCCGCTGGTCGAACTGGACGAACTGCTGCGCCGCGCCGACGTGGTGACCCTGCATGTGCCGCTGACCCCGCTGACCACCGGCATGATCGGGGCACGCGAGATCGGGCTGATGAAGCCGACTGCCACCCTGATCAACTGTGCGCGGGGCAAAGTGATAGACGAAGGCGCGCTCTACGATGCCTGCAAGGCCGGGCGCATCGCCGGGGCCGCCCTCGATTGCTTCGCCCAGGAGCCGCCGGGCGCGCACCCCCTGTTCACCCTGGACAACGTCATCGTCACCCCCCACCTGGGCGGCACCACCCACGAATCGATGTTTGCCAGCGCATTGGAAGTCGCGCAGGAAGTGACCGCCGTCCTCCTGGGCGAACCGCCGCACCACTGCCTGAACGAGGAAGTGCTGGGCGGGCGCTGCGTGGTCGATCCCGCTGCCGCCACGCTCGAGCGGGCCAACACCTGGACGGGCTACGCAATGGTCCTGCTCGATTGTGATAGCACCCTGACCACGATTGAAGGCGTGGACGAATTGGCGGGGATGAACGGCTGCCGCGAAGCGGTCACCGCGCTGACCAACGAGGCAATGGACGGTGCGGTGCCGATGGATGCCGTGTTCGCCCGCCGCCTGGACACGATCCGCCCCACCCGCGCCCAACTGGAAGCCGTCGGCCAGATGTATGCCGACAATCTGGCCGAGGATGCGGCGGCGGTGGTCGCCGCGCTCTGCGTGCTGGATCGCGACGTGCGGGTGCTGTCGGGCGGATATGTCGATGCGATGGGGCCGCTGGCCCAGGCGCTGGACCTGCCGCCCGAAAAAATCCACGCGGTGGCACTCACCTTCGATGCCGACGGGCGCTACACCGGATTTGATGCCTCGCAACCGCTCTGCCAGGCCGGGGGCAAGGGTCACACCGCCACCGCGCTGGTGACCGACCCGGCGACGACCCTGCTGGCCGGGGACGGCGCGAGCGACCTGGAAGCGCGAGACTCCGTGGGCCTGTTCGTCGGCCACGGCGGGGTGGTGCTGCGCGAACGGGTGCGCCACGCGGCGGGCATTTACCTGCATTGTGCCAGCCTGGCCCCGCTGCTGGTGCTGGCCGCCGGGCAGGCGGGGGTGCTGCGCCTGCTGGGGCTGCGGGCGTACCGGGACGTGACGATCAAGGGGCTGGGCCTGTTGTTGCAGGCCGATGCCGTTCAATACGCCGAGGAGTACGCGCCGCTGGTGCGTAAGCTCCGCCGCTTCTGCCTGGAGGGGATATGCAATTAAGAATTCCGGGACCGACGCCGCTGCCCGACCCGACCCGCGCCGCCGGGGCGCGCCAGATGATCAGCCACCGGGGGGCCGAGTTCGAGCGGATCTTCTTCGACATCATGGCCCGGCTGCAACGTTGGTACCAGACCGAGAACGACGTGCTGATCTTCCCCGCCGCCGGGACAGGCGGGCTGGAGGCGGCGCTGGTCAACACCTTCTCGCCGGGCGACACAGTGATCTCTTGCACGGTGGGGGCGTTTGGCGATCGCTGGGCCGAGATTGCGACGGCGTTCGGCCTGACCGTCGTGCGGGCGGGTGGCCCGTGGGGCACGGCGGCGGACCCGGAAGTGGCGCGAGCCGCGCTGGTGGCCCACCCCGAAGCGAAAGCCTTGCTGCTGACCCACAACGAGACAAGCACGGGCGTGCTGAACGATGTGGCGGCCTTCGGGGCGCTGGCGCGGGAGCATGACACGCTCTTGCTGGTGGATTCGATTTCGGGCGCGGGCGGGGCGGACCTGCCAATCGATTCCTGGCACGTCGATGTGGCGGTGACCGCCTCGCAAAAGGCGTGGATGGCCCCTCCTGGGTTGACCATGATCACCGTCGGCCCTCGCGCCTGGGCCGCCCACGCGACGGCCCGCCTGCCGCGCTTCTACTGGGATTTCAGCGAAGCCCGTAAGTACGCGGCGAAAGGGCAGACCCCCTATACGCCTGCCGTCTCGCTTCTGTTCGCCCTCCAGGCGTCGCTGCTGCTGATGGATGCCGAGGGCCGGGACGCAGTGTTCGCCCGCCACCTGCGGCTGCGCGATGGTGTGCGGGCCGCCGCCCGGCGCAGCGGCCTCACCCCGTTGGTGGCCGATGCCGTGGCCTCGCCCACCGTCACCGCCCTCCAGGTGCCCGATGCCGACCGCGTGCTGGCCGCCTTGCGTGCCCGCGATATCATCCTCGCCGACGGCCAGGGCGCGCTCAAAGGCCAGATCCTGCGCATCGGCCACATGGGCTTCGTCACCGATGCCGACCTGGCAACCACGATGGCCGAACTCGCCGCCGCCGTCCTGGCCCTGGAACCGGCGGGGGTTGGCGCTGTCAACGGATTATGAAGCGGATTTCTCTGGTTTGAGCAGAAAGCCGTTTCATCCGTGGACAGCAATCCGTGGACCGCCCTACGGCGCCACCGCCCCCCAGACCCCGGCCTGATAATGCAGCAGCGCGCCGCGATCCCCCACGGCCCAGCCCTCGGTGGGCGAGACCATGCTGATCCGTTGGAGCCACTCCAGGCCCGGATAGCGGTTGGTGATCGTCCACTGCCCGGCCTGGTAGCGGGCGATCACCCCGCCGCCAAAGCCATCGGGGCGGTCGATCTGGCCGACCGCCCAGCCGTCGGTGGGCGAGACCATGCTGAGGTCCAGCAGGGTCACCCCGTCGGGCGGAGATACGTGCTGCCAGATGCCGTTCAGCAAGTGGCGGAAGCCGCAGAAGCCAACGCCCCACCCAACGGTGGCCGACAGCATGGTGATCTTCGAGAGGATGTCATCCTGGGTGCTGCTGTCCACTGTCCACTTGCCGCTGCGGTAGTGCAGAATGCCCCAGCCCGCCGCCCAGCCCTCCTTGGCCGACACTATATCGATGCCGTAGACCGACTGCTCGGTCCCGCCGACGGCCTGCCACTTGCCCCCGGTGTAGTGCAGGAACCCGCCGCCCGATTCGGACCCGGCCCCAGCCCAGCCCTCGGTGGCCGAGATCATGTCGATGGCGTAGAGCGGGGTCAGCACCTGGGCGGGATCGGGCCGCCATTGCCCCCCGGTGTAATGCAAAATCTGCCCCAGGCCCACCGCCCAGCCCTCGGTGGGCGACACCATCGCCACATCTTCCAGGTATTGATCCTCGGTCGCCGCCGTCACCTGGATCCAGTGCCCGTTCGTGTAGTGGAGAATGCCCGCGCCCACCGCCCAGCCTTCGGTCGGGGAGATCATCTTCAGGCTGTTCACCCGCCGGGCAGCGGGGAAGGGGATCAGCCCGGTGCTGGGCGGCGGCGGCCCGTTCGGGTATTTGGCCTTCAGCCGGTAGGTGCCCAGTTGCGCCAGCAGGATCGTGTGCGGGGTGCCCGCGTTTTCGGGGTGAAACTCAAAGACGGCCCGCTCGAAATACTGCACGGTGTACAGCTTGCCGTCGAGATCGCTCTTCTCCTGGAACTCATCGCTGATCGGCAAGCCCTGCTGCGCCAGCCCCCCGTGCTGCTGCCAGTAGTCCCAGAAGCCGCCGCCAACCCAATGCCCCGTCTCGGCAAAGAGCTTGCTGTGCCCGGTGGTCTTGTTCGGCACCTGGCCGGGCGCGCCTGCCGTGCCATACTTGGCCTGGTAGCGGTAGGTGCCCAGTTGGGCCAGTTGCACCTCAAACGCGGGGTCGGGGCTGTCGAAGTGATACTCAAACACCGCCCGCTCGAAATACTGCACCGGGTAGGTCTTGCCGTCCAGGTCGCTCTTTTCCAGGAAGCGCTCGGACAGCGGGTAGCCCTGCTGGGCCAGCGCGCCATGCGCGTTCCAGTAGCGCAAGAACTCGTCGTTGACGGCGTGATTCGTTTCGGGAAAGTAGCGGTCTTCCGGGTTGCGGGCGGCGTGGGCTGGGGATGGGGGCACGCTTGCCATGACAAGGACGAGGGCGAGGAGTAACGGGATAACGCTGAGAACTCTGCGGCGGAGAGGCATACGGGCGATCCTTTCTGCGGGGCACTAGAGAGCGGTAGAACAAAAAGGTGATGCGTGAGCCATCATACGCTCGCCTCCAAAGAAGTTACGCATCACGGATCACGCATCACGCCGAAGTCGCAGGGGTGCTAGCCCCTAGACATAGATCGCGTCAACATAGCACCAGCGCCAGTCTTCGCCAGGCTGGAAGGATTGGATGATCGGGTGATTGGTCGCGTGGAAATGCTTGGTGGCGTGCTTGTTCTTCGACGAGTCGCAGCAGCCGACGTGGCCGCACTCCAGGCAGTTCCGCATATGCACCCAGGTATCGCCCGTTTTCAGGCTGTCTTCGCAGCCTTGCGCGCTGGGGG
>JBBSEL010000313.1:0-5427 GCA_038239755.1 Chloroflexia bacterium
ACCTCGCGGGACAACCCGCCCGCCTCCACGATCAGCGTTTTCAGGGTGTCATGCTGGAGTTTGGGCAGCTCCAGCTTCTCCCCCCCGCGCACGCCAAAATGCTCCAACTGGGGGTACGCCTTGAGGACCGGCATCACGTTAGTCTGGTTGATCCACGAGATTTCGCATTCCTCGTAGGTGATGTCGCCAATCATGATCGCGCGCACGGCAGGCAACTGTGGGGCGGCCTCGGCCAGCGCCTTGACCACATGGTGGACGTTCATCTCGCCATCTTGCATATCGCTCCACGCCCCCACCACCACCCCGGTCACGGTGCGGCTGGCGGGGTCGGCCAGGAATTGCCGGAACTTGTAGACCCAGGGGTCCACGCCCTTTTCCGGGCTTTCCTCATCATATTCGATGCTGATCCGGTAATAGTGGTCCGGGCGGATCTTGGTCTTCGGGGTCCACGTTTTCACTTTGGTGCCGGCAAAGGTCGTCAGGAGTGCACTGATGGTCAAAGCTAAACCTCCTCGCCTGGGGTAGGGGATACCGCTGGGTACGCTTGCCTCGTAAGCTTACGCGAGGCACCCCGGCTTGTCAAGCCGGACGCCGGGCGCGGGTTCGGGTATAATGCGGGGGCACGCTGCGCCGTGATAGACCTTTGTTAAGGAGAAAATCCCCCCCATGCTGGATAAACCGGAACCCCCCGCTCCTGCGCTGATCCCCCCCTACGGTGGGGCGCTGGTCGATCTCCTGGTGCCGCCCGACGCGCAGGCCGACTGGGCGGCGCGGGCGGCCCGCCTGCCCCGGCTGGTGGTCAGCGACCGGGTCGTCTGTGACCTGGAACTGCTGGCGACGGGCGGCTTTTCGCCCCTCCAGGGCTTCATGGGCCGGGCCGATTATGATCGAGTGCTGGCCGAGATGCGCCTGGCCGACGGCACGCTCTTCCCCATCCCGATCACCCTGCCCTACCGGGCCGATACGCGCCCCGATGGCCCGCTCTCGCTCGATCAGGAGATCGCCCTGTGGAGCGGGCACAACGAACTGCTGGCGACGTTGCGGCTGGACGAGATCTATCCGTGGGATGCCGCCGCCTTCGCCGAGGCCGTCGCGGGCACCCGCGATCCGGCGCATCCCCTGGTGGCCGAGCTGCCCGGCTGGGGCACGCACAACCTGGCCGGGCGGCTCCAGGTGGGGCGGCTGCCCACCCACTATGACTTTCCCGCGCTGCGCCTGACCCCCGCCGCCACCCGCGCCCGGCTGGCCGCGTCCATGCAGGCCCGCGTCGTCGCCTTCCAGACCCGCAACCCCCTCCACCGGGCGCACGAAGAACTGACCCGGCGGGCGCTGGAAGCCGTAGACGGCACGCTGTTGCTCCACCCGGTGGTCGGGCTGACCCGCCCCGGCGATGTGGACTATACGACGCGGGTGCGGACCTACCAGGCGATGACCCGCCGCTATTATCCGCCCGACCGGGTGTTGCTGGCCCTCCTGCCGCTGGCGATGCGGATGGCCGGGCCGCGCGAGGCGCTGTGGCACGCGCTGATCCGCCGCAACTACGGGGCCAGCCACTTCATCGTCGGGCGGGATCATGCCAGCCCCGGCGTGGACAGCACCGGTAGGCCGTTCTACCCCCCCACAGCGGCGCAAGAACTGGTGACGCAGCACGCGGTGGATCTGGGCATCACCCCGGTGCTGTTCGAGGAGATGGTCTACCTGCCCGACGCGGACCGCTACGAGGAGGTGGGCCGGGTGCCGCCGGGGACGCGCACCGCCGGGCTGTCGGGCACCGAAGTGCGCCGGACCTACCTGGACGCAGGGCGACCGCTGCCCGCCTGGTTCACCCGCCCCGAAGTGGCCGCGATCCTGGCCGAAGCCTACCCGCCGCGCACCCGCCAGGGGGTCTGCCTGTGGCTGACCGGGCTGAGCGCGGCGGGCAAGTCTACCGTGGCCGAGGTGGTGGCGGCGGGGCTGGCCGAACGGGGGCGGCGGGTGACCCTGCTTGACGGCGACGTGGTCCGCACCCACCTCAGCGCGGGCCTGGGCTTCAGCCGCGCCGACCGCGACACCAACATCCGGCGCATCGGCTTTGTCGCCGCCGAGATCGTGCGTCACGGCGGGCTGGTCATCTGCGCGGCGATCAGCCCCTACCGGGCGACCCGCGACGAGGTGCGCAGGCTGGTCGGCCCCTATCACTTTGTCGAGATCTATATCAGCACCCCGCTGGCCGTCTGCGAGGCTCGCGACCCGAAGGGGCTGTACGCCCAGGCCCGCCGGGGCGACCTCCCCGGCTTCACCGGCATTGACGACCCCTACGAACCCCCCCTGGCTCCCGCCCTGGCCCTGGACACCACCGATCAATCGCCCCTGGACAGCGGCGCGGCGGTTCTGGCCCACCTTACGGAGGCAGGCTGGTTACCCCCGGTGGACCCAGTATAGAGCAACTTCCTATTGGGCTTGGGAAGATATCAGAATTATCGTTAAATCCACCTATACCAGCCCAAATTCTCCTGTCATCCTGAGTGCAGCGAAGGATCTTCTCGGCGGTCCGAGGTGCCAGAGCAAAATTCCGATCTCCCCGGCGACTATAGATCCGGTAGAAGATCCTTCGCTACGCTCAGGATGACAGCGTGAAGTCGGCCAGCATTGCGGACGATGAGCCGCACAAAAGAGCCGGATCGGGGGTAGCAAGGGCCAGGGGAAATGGGGTATAGTGGGATGGTCGCGCGGCGCACCTGTGTAGGCAGGGTCACAACAAGCCTATACGGAGGGCGAAGAGCGCGGGCCGCCGCCGGTGCAGCGTGGGACCGGCGACGGTAACGAGAGAGGAGGTAGAGAGACAGCACGATCCGGGCGCAAGATCGGCAACCGGGCAGCGCCCGGCAGAGGATCACGGTTCCGCACAGCAATGGGGCAACGCGGGCAACCGGCACCATGCCGCGCATGGTCGCTCTCTACGTTTACGTTAGAAGGAGTGCCTTACCCCATGAGATCGAGAACGCCAATCCTTGTATGCACGTTGGCTTGCGTGCTGGCAGTGCTCAGTCCAACGAAGAGTTATGCGGCCCCACCGCCGCCCCCCGTGTCCCCGAAAGCGGACACCTCCCTCGCCCCCGACCCTACCAACAACCTGCCCCCCGGCCTGCCCACCACCTTCTGGATGGGTATCGCCAACGGCCCCGCCGACCTGGGCTGGATGACCGGAAGCGGCATCCCCTGGAACGCGCGCTACCAGTACCTCGCCGGAGGGGTGAACAGCAGCAGCGGCTGGGCCACCTGGTGGCCCGGCAACGGCGATTTTGCCCGTGACTACCTCAACAACAGCCACCTGGTGGGCTATTTGCCCGAACTGACCTATTACCAGATGCTCCAATCGCTGCCCCACACCGGCAACACCGAGGCCGAGAAGGATTTTAACAACGCCAACAACCCGGCGACGATGGCCGCTTACTTTCAGGACTTTTCCCTTCTTTTGCAAAAATGCGCGGCCTACGGTCAACCGGTGGTGATCCATGTGGAACCCGATTTCTGGGGCTACATGCAGTGGCTGGTCCGCAACGGCAACAACAACGCCGCCGATATTCCCGCCGCGGTGGCGAGTTCGGGCTATCCCGGCGTGGCGGGCTACCCAAACACGATCCAGGGCTTTGCCTATGCCCTGCTCCACCTGCGCGACACCATCGCCCCCAACGCACGGCTGGCGATCCACGCCTCACACTGGGGCGGCGGCGGGCCGGATATCGGCATTAGCCACGATCCGACGCTCAATTCGACGGCGCTGGGGCAGGCAGCGGGGCACTTCCTGGGCACCGCCGGGATCTTCAACAACCCGCCGGGCCTCAGCCATTGGGATCTCGTTTTTGTCGATCCGACCGACCGCGACGCCGATTGGTACCGGCTGGTAGGCAACGACGGCGGCGCGCACTGGTGGGACCCCACCGACACGGTCTTCCCCAACTTCGCCCGCTACCGGGCCTGGGTGGCGGCGCTGAACAGCAGCACCGGCCTGCGCATCGTCCTCTGGCAGATGCCCATCGGCAACACGCAGATGCGCAGCGAAGACAACACGCCGGGGCATTATCAAGACAACCGCACCGTCTACTTCCTCGGCGGCACCGCCCCCCACCTGGCCGAATGGATCAACGCCGGGGTGATCGGCATCCTCTGGGGATCCGGGCTGTCCGGCTGCTCCACCAACACCGACGAGCGCGCCGACGGGATCACCAACCCCGCGCCGATCAACAACAATACCGGCATCGCCACCGTGGCCGACGATGACGGCGGCTACCTGCGCGCCCAAGCAGCCGCCTACTACAGCCGGGGCGCGCTGCCGCTGCCCACGGCGCTACCCACCTGCGGCTTCTTCTTCGACGTGCCGCCCGACACCTGGCCCGCACCCTACATCAGCTTTCTCGCCTGCCGGGCCATCGTCGGCGGCTATCCCGACGGCACGTTTCACCCCAACAGCAGCGTGACGCGGGGGCAACTGATGAAGATGGTCGTCCTCGCCATGAACTGGCCGGTGGCCCCGCCCGCCACGGCTACCTTCGTGGATGTGCCCACCGGCTCGACCTTCTACCCCTACGTGGAAACCGCCGTGGCCCACGGCATCATCAGCGGCTATCCCTGCGGGGGGTCGGGCGAACCCTGCCCCGGCCTCTATTTTCGGCCCACCAACAATGTGAACCGGGGGCAATTGTCGAAGGTGATCGCCCTCGCCAAAGGCTATATCTTGCCCAACCCACCGCTGCCCAGCTTTGCCGATGTCCCGGCCAGCAACACGTTCTACCACTACATCGAGGCGATGGTGGCGCATAGCACCGTCGGGGGCTATCCCTGTGGCGGACCGGGCGAACCCTGCCACCCGCCCGGCAACCTGCCCTACTTCCGCCCCAGCGCCGGAGCCACCCGCGCCCAACTGAGCAAAATCCTCTACAATGCGCTGAACCTGCCCTGAGCCGGGCCAGGAGCGCACAAAAGGACCGGATCGGTGGAACAGTGTTGTTCCGCCGATCCGGCCCTTTTGTTGTGGGCTTAGGGTGTCGGGGTCGCGTGACCCGACCATGTACAGGCGATACTAGCTGGCGATTGCCACTTCGACCGGGGCGTGGAGGACGCGGGTCGGCACCGGGGCGCTCACTGCCGAGGCGCTGGCGCCGGGGACGACGGTGCGGAACCAGGCGACGGTGCGGCGCAGCCCTTCTTCCAGCCCGACTTTCGGCTCCCAGCCGATCTCCGTCCGAATCCGCGTTGTGTCGGGGCAGCGGCGGGCCGGGTCTTCCACCAGCGCCGGGCGATGCTCAAGCGGCGCGTTGCTCCCCGTCGTTGCCAGGACCACCTCGGCAAACTCCAGGATGGTCCGCTCGTCGGGGTTGCCGACATTGTAAACCCGCCCGCTTGCCACCTCGCGGGGCGCGTCCATCACTGCCCGCAGCCCGGCGACCA
>JBBSEL010000314.1:0-5426 GCA_038239755.1 Chloroflexia bacterium
AGCAGACGGCGCGGCCTTCGCCATCGTCATGGCCGTCACCGACCCCGATGCGCCGCCCCACGCCCGCGCCAGCATGATCATCGTGCCGACCGACACCCCCGGCTTCGTCCATGTCCGCAATATTTCGGTGATGGGCGATCCGGGCGAGGGCTATAGCAGCCACGCCGAGATCCGCTACGAGGGCTGCCGGGTGCCCGCCTCCAACCGGCTGGGAGCCGAGGGGGCCGGGTTCGCCCTGGCCCAGGAGCGGCTGGGGCCGGGCCGCATCCACCATTGTATGCGCTGGATCGGCATCTGCGAGCGGGCGTTCGACCTGCTCTGCCGCCGCGCTGCTACCCGCGAACTGGCCCCCGGCACGCCGTTGGGTGCCCGCCAGACCGTCCAGAACTGGATCGCCGAGAGCCGGGCCGAGATCAACGCCGCCCGTCTGCTGGTGCTGGACGCGGCGACCAAAATCGAACGCGCCGGGACCAAAGCGGCCCGCGAAGAGATCGCGATCATCAAGTTCTATGTCGCCCGCGTGTTGCAGGAGGTGCTGGACCGGGCGATCCAGGTCCACGGCGCGCTGGGCATGACCGACGACACGCCGCTGGCCTACTGGTATCGCCACGAGCGCGGGGCGCGGATCTACGACGGGCCGGACGAGGTCCACAAAGCGACGTTAGCCCGGCAAATCCTGCGGCGCTACGGGATGGACAGCACCGGCCAGTAAGCGCAGGAGGGACGACGATGGCGACCGATTTCCTCGATCAGCCGAAGCCGGTGCGGGCCGGGGAGGAACTGGCCGGTGACCGGCTGGCCGACTATCTGGCGGCGCACTTGCCCGACCTGAGTGGCCCGCTGACCGTGACGCAATTCCCGGCGGGCTACTCCAACCTGACCTACTTGCTCCAGATGGGCGGACGCGACCTCGTCCTGCGCCGCCCGCCGTTCGGGGTGGGCAAAGGGTCGGCGCACGACATGGGCCGCGAGTACCGCGTGCTGGCCGCCCTGGCCCCGCTCTATCCCCGTGTGCCTCAGCCGTTGCTTTATTGCACAGACGAGGCGGTGCTGGGCGTGCCGTTCTACGTCATGGAACGGGTGCCGGGGGTGATCCTGCGGGCGCGGCCTCCCGCCGGGTTAGTGCTCGATGCGTTGGTGTTGCGCGGCCTGTCTACCGCGACCATCGACAACCTGGCCGCGATCCATGCGCTGCCCCTCACCGCGCCGGGCCTGACCGCAGGGAGCCACCCGGAGGGCTATGTCGGGCGGCAAATCGCGGGCTGGGCGCGGCGCTACGGGGCGGCGAAGACCGACGAGATCCCCGAAATCGAGGGCGTGATCGCCTGGCTAACCGACCATCTCCCGCCCGAATCGGGGGCGACGCTGATCCATAACGACTACAAATACGACAACCTGGTGCTGAACCCCGCCGATCTCACCCAGATCCGGGCGGTGCTGGATTGGGAGATGGCGACCATCGGCGACCCACTGCTGGACCTGGGGACCACGCTGGGCTACTGGGTAGAGGCCGACGACCCGCCCGAACTCCAGGCGCAGAGCTTCGGCATCACCGCCCGACCCGGCAACCTGACCCGCCCCGAACTGGTGGCGCGCTATGCCGCTCAGAGCGGGCACGACGTGTCCAACGTGGTCTATTATTACGTCTACGGCCTGTTCAAGATCGCGGTGATCGTCCAGCAGATCTATGCCCGCTACCGCCAGGGCTACACCCAGGACCCCCGCTTTGCCGGGCTACTTGCTGTAATCCGCACGCTGGGCCAGACCGCCGCCCAGGCCAGCGCCCGCAACCGGCTCGACCACCTGCTGGATTAAGCTTCGGCCTCCCGCCCACTGGGCACGGACACCGGGGCGGCGGGATGGCTAAAGCGGGCCAGGAACACCCCACTGGCGATCAGCATCGCGCCGAGCAGGTAGACCGGCTGCAACGGTTCGCCCCGCCACAGCCAGGCGCTGAGGATGGCGATCAGCGGGGTTACGTTGGAAAAGACCGCCGTGCGCGCCCCGCCCAGCCGTTGCACCCCCGCATACCAGATCACATAGCACACGTTCACCGACAGCAGTCCGCCGTAGAATACCGCCCCCACCGCGCCGGGCGTCCATTGCCCCCAGCCCTCGGTCACGCCCTGAAAGAGGAGGGCCGCCAGCAGTACCGGCGTGGCCGCCGCCAGGGTCCATCCGTTTACTTGGGTTGGTGTGTAGCGGGTGAGCAGGTCCTTGCTCAAGGCGGTGTAGCCCGCCCAGCAAATCGTCGCGATCAGGACGAGGCTATCACCGAACAGACTGTTGGCCGCGCTCCCGCCCGCCGTCAAGCCGTCACGGAGCAGGGCAGGGTTGGCCCCCACGATGACGATCAGCACCCCGGCGAAGGCCAGGGCGAGGCCCAACCAGCCCTGCGGGGTGGGCCGCTCCAGGCCCCGTACCACCCCGATCAGCGCCACCCACAGCGGCGCACTCGCCAGGATCAGCGAGGTGTTGCCCGCCGCCGTGTGGTTCAGGCCCTCGATAAACAAGATCTGGTAGCCACCGTGACCCAGCAGGCCCAGGCCCACGATCCGCCAGCCGTCGCCGCGCTGCCAGCGTAGCCGCCGCTGCGCCGCCAGCAGCACCACAAACACGCCCGCCGCCAGCGCCATGCGCACGCCGTTAAACACCTGGGGGGGCACTGTGTCCAGGCCCACTTTCAAGACGCTAAAGTTCACGCCCCAGATCACGACCAGGGCCAGGAGGAGGCCATCCAGCCCGCTGATCCTGCGGGTCGCGGGGGGAGTGTTTTTCATGGGGGTACTGTCTCAGATACGGGGTCGAGGGATGCTCGCCGGATTGCCAGACACGCTACTGATCACCAACCGGATCTCGCGCACCGCCGGGTCATCCTTCGGGGACGACGCGGGGGAGTCGCGCAGGGTCGGTGCGGCGGGGTTACCCCTGAGGAGTGATCAGGTTGATCGGGGTGCCCGCTGCGAAGGCCAGTATTTGTTCGAACGCGCTGCCAAAGTAACGCTCGTACGTGTCTTTTTCTACGTATCCCAGGTGGGGAGTACAAATAGCGTTTTCCAGATGAAGTAGGGGGTGGTCCGCCAACGGTTCGGACTCATACACATCCACGGCGGCCAGGCCGGGTCGCCCGGCGCGGAGCGCCTGTTCCAGCGCCCCGGTTTCGATCAATTCGGCCCGGCTGGTGTTCACCAGCAGCGCGGTCGGCTTCATCCGCGCCAGGTCGGTGGCGGTGACGATACCGCGTGTTTCGGCATTCAACTTGATATGCAAGCAGAGCACATCGGCCTGCTCGAAGAGGGCTTCCTGACTGGCGGCGAAGGTGAAGCCCGCCGCTGCGGCTCGCGCCTGCGATCCCTCGCGGCCCCAGACCAGCACCGGCATCTCGAACGCCCGCCCGTACCCGGCGACCAAGCTGCCAATCTTGCCATAGCCGAAGATGCCCAGCGTGCGCCCCCGCAAGTTCCGGCCCAACGAGGCTTGCCAACCCCCGGCGCGGAGCCGGGCCACCTCCTGGGGCAGGTGGCGCATCGCCGCCAGCACCAGCCCCCAGGTCAGTTCGGCGGGGGCATGAGGCGCGCCGCCCCCGGCGGCCACGGCCACACCCTGCCGGGCGCATGCGGCCAGATCGATGTGGCTGACTCCGCTGCCGGTCTGGCTGATCAGCCGTAGCCGGGGCAACCGTGCCAACAGGTCGGCGGTGATGGCGGTGCGTTCGCGGATCAGCACCAGTGCGTCGGCATTGCGGAACCGCTCGGCCAGGGTGTCCACATCCTTGACCGTGTCGTGGTAGACCGTCACCGCATGGTCACGCAACAACGGCCAGCAATCCAGCCCGCGCACGGCATCCTGATAGTCATCCGGGATCACAATTTGCATCGGGCGGCGACCCCATCCTCCGTTTCGTTCTGCCCTTATTATACGGGATTTGCCCGGATCGGGGAAATGTGCAATCGTCCCGAACGCGCGCCGGGGGCGCAAACAAGGTTTGCGCCCCCGGTCACCTGCGGCGGACTATTGCTGGACCACGACCACGTCGCGGCTGAGGAAGGCGTCGGCGTTCGAGCCGGGGAGGGTGATCTGGTACCATCCGCTGCCGGTGACCAGTTGCGTGCCCTGGCGCGGGTCGAAGCCACCGCTGGGACGGGGCAACGAGGTGGACGACTGGAGCAGCGGGAAGCTATCGCCAAACGCGGCCCCGGCGACCCGGCTGGCATCGCTGCTGGCCGCGCTGCGGATGTTGGCGCTGTCGGTCAGGATAACCGCAGCGCGGCTGTAGGGGCTGGTGGCGGCCTGTGCCTCGGCGGCGGTCTGGAGTTTTTGGGCGGCGGCACGGCGGTCATAGAAGGTGTTTATCCCGGCCACCACGCCCTGCGCCAGCAGATCGGGGTTGTTGAACATCAGGTTGCGGTCCACCGCGTTGCTCATGAAGCCCATTTCCAGGATCGCGGCGGGGGTGGTGCTGCTCAGGCGATACGACTCGCCCCGGTAGGTGCTGTAGGCGTAGTAGCCGCGCATCGCCCGCGTGACGCTGGAATCCTGTGGCATCCCGGTCAACTGGCCGTAGCCATCCTGGATCGCCTGCACCAGCGAGGCATCCAGCGCGGCCACATCCGAGCGCCAGCGGGTGGAGACCTTGTAGCCGCGCGGGGTGGTGTTGATGTTGCCGTCGGCGTGGAGCGAGATGAACAGGTCGGCCTGGTAGCCGGTCGGCACCGTCGCGGGCAAGACCTCGGCGGTCAACCCGGCCTTGCGCAACAGGCTGACCACCCGCCCGGCGATATCCACGGTCACCTGAGCTTCGGTGCGGCCCCCGCCGCTGGCCCCGGTGGAGCCGCGCAGCCGGGCAAAGACATCGGGCAGTTCATTACTTTTCCAGTGCCCGGCCTGGATGGCGACGTTCACATGCGGCGTGGTGCTGACCGGGGCGGCGGTGTTGATCACCACTTGCGCGGCGGGGGCGGCAGGGGCCGCCGGGGCGGTCCACATCCCCGGCTCGGCGGGCGCAGCCAGCGTGGCCGCGCCTTGCGGCCAGACGAGGAGCAGGAGCAGGAGCAGCGGGAGGGCGAGGGTTAGTCGGCGGATCATGGCAATGGGGTATTTCTAGCTGGGTGGTGGCAAATGGGCAGACGGACGCTGCTTCTAGTGTACCACACAATGGTTAAGAAAAAGCGACGGAACGGTTAAGTTTCTCTTAAATGTTGCTGCTGGCAGGGGTATGCCCTACTTCGCGCTGCCAGCGGGCTGGCGGTCGCGCCGGGAGCCGAGCGGCACGCCCGGTGCATCTGCGGACCCTTCCCCCGGCAGGGTGATGGTGAAGCACGCCCCCGTGCCGGGCACCGATTGCACCTCGATGGTGCCGTGGTGCGCCTCGATGATACCACGGGCGATGGCGAGGCCCAGGCCGGTGTTGCCGCTGGCGCGGGTGC
>JBBSEL010000315.1:0-5423 GCA_038239755.1 Chloroflexia bacterium
AGCCCTGGCGCTGGCGCCGGATGCTGGCCCTGCCGCGGTTCGTGCTGGCCGTGCTGGTGCAGAAGCTGGCGGAAATCAGAAATCAGAAATCAGAAATCAGAAATTAGATGGCCGCCTGTCCCTTGTGCTGGTGGGGACTGGACCGTGAATAAGGATGAGCGAGAGTTATGCGCGATGAGCCGGATACCTTTGATTGGACCCCCGACGCGGTACGCCACGGCACCGCCACCGCCCCGCCCCCTGGTGCAGGCGAGGCGGGAGGACCGAGCCGCAGTGTCGTCGCCGTCCCGCTGGCCGACGTGCGGCGCGACCCCGACGCAAACAGCGAACTGGTGACGCAGGCGCTCCTGGGCACCCCCGTCCAGCGACTGGCCGAGGGGCCGGGGGGAGCCTGGGTCTATGCCCGGCTGCCCGACTACGAAGGCTGGGTGGACCGCGCCACCCTGGCCGCCGAAGAGGCACCGACCTCCACCCCGGCAGACCAGTATGTACGGGTAACACTGAGCACCGCCCCGTTACAGGTCATGGGCACCGAGGCACCGGCGGAAAGCTGGACGGTCTACGCAGGCACGGTACTCCAGCGGGTAGACGCGGGATCGGGTGATCCGGTCCGGGTTGCCCTGCCCGATGGCCGCCAGGGCACCATCGCCGCTGCTGCCGTGGCCCCGCTGCGCGAGCAGAACGGCCCCCAGGGCGAGTGGCCCGCCATCCTGGCGACCGCCCGCGAGTTCCTGACCACGCCCTACCTGTGGGGCGGGATGAGCCGCCAGGGGATCGATTGCAGCGGCTTTGTCCAGATGGTCTACCGGGTGCATGGCTACGGTATGCCGCGCGATGCCGACCAGCAGTTCAACACGCTGCCGCACGTCGTGGCGCGCGGGGCCTGGGAGCCAGGCGACCTGCTCTTCTTCGGCAAGGGGCCAGAGGCGATCACCCATGTCGGCATGTACATCGGCAACAGCCAGGTCATCCACGCCAGCGGCAAGGGGCCGGTGCCGTCGGTCCAGATCCAAAGCCTCGACCCCACCGCGCCCGACTATGCCGAGCGGTTGGTGACGACCTATGTGGGGGCGCGGCGGATATTGCGTGAAACGTGAGTTCGTATTACGTATTAGGTGGTGCTGTGGGGTAATGGGGGATGCATCGTACACACCACGTGTTACGTATTCTATATAGGGTGTGTTATTAGATGAGGTTGTTGACAACCCTCACGCATCACGTTTCACGTTTCACGTTTCACGCAATATCTAGAGGAGCCGTCTTTGTCTATTAATGGAAGCCCGCAGGATGATACGGCGCTGGGGCGCGAACCAGAGGTGCTCTTCTGCGCCAACCACCCCACTGTGCCAACCCGCCTGCGGTGCTCGCGCTGTAGCAAGCCGATTTGTGCGCGCTGCCGGGTCGCAACGCCGATCGGTTACCGCTGCTATGATTGCGCCGGGCTACAATCGGTGCCGACCTATGCCGTCGATAGTAATTATTATGTCAAGGCGTTGAGTGTTGGAGTGGCGGCTGCCGCCGGGATCGGGGTGCTGTGGGGCCTGTTCCCCGGCTTCGACTTCTGGGCCGCGCTGATCATGGGGATCGTGGTCGGCGAGGGGGTCAGTTGGGCGGCCAATATGAAGCGCGGCCCCGGCTTGCAGGCGGTCGGGCTGATCGCCGTCGTGCTGGGCATCGTGGTCAGCCGGGTGGTGCTGCAATTCGTCCTCACCAACTTCGGACTCGCCAACCTGCTGAACAGCATCCCCGGCAACGATCTCCCCAGCCAGCTCTTCAACCTCCACGACCTGGCCGGTCTCCTCTTCTTCCTGCTGCCGTTCGGCCTCGTCTACTACCGGCTACGTTGATGGCCGACCTCCTCCCCCTCTTGCCCCGGCTGCACGACAAACGCATCGTCGTGCTGGGCGACCTGATCCTGGACGAATACATCATGGGCACCCCCACGCGGGTGTCGCGGGAAGCGCCCGTGGTGGTACTCGACTTCACCCGGCGCTTTGCCCTGCCCGGCGGTGCGGCCAGCCCGGCCTGCAACGTCGTCTCGCTGGGCGGCGTGGCCGTGCAGGTCGGCGTGATCGGGGCCGACGCAGCGGGCGAAGAGTTGCGCCGCACCTTGCGCGAACGCGGGGTGCAGCCGGTGGGGATGGTGGTCGACCCCGCCCGCCCGACGATCAAAAAGACGCGCATCGTGGCCCAAGGGCCGCAACGCCTGCCCCAGCACATCGCCCGGATCGATATGATGGACCGCCAGCCTATCGCCGGGCTGGTCGAGCAGCAGGTGATCGCTGTGCTGGAGGCGGAACTGGCCCGCGCCGATGCGCTGCTGATCAGCTACTATCGCAGCGGCACGATCAGCCCCAACGTGGTCGAAGCGGCCCGCGTGCTTTGCCAGGAACGGGGCATCCTGACCACGGTAGACGCGCAAGACGACTTCCACATGTTCCACGGGGTCACCCTGTTCCGCTGCAACGACCGCGAGGCCGAATTGGCTCTGCGCCGCGACCTGCGCACCGAAGCCGACTTCCAGACCGGGCTGCGGGAACTGCGCGAGGAGCTAGAGGTGCGTTCGGTGGTGGTGACACGGGGCGGCGAGGGCATGTCGCTGCTCGATGAACACGGCGTGTATCACCACATCCCGGTCACCGACACCAGCGAGGTATTCGACATCACCGGGGCGGGCGACACCGTAATCGCCGTCCTCACCATCGCCCTCGCCGCCGGGGCCAGCCTGCTCGACGCCGCCCGCCTGGCAAACGCCGCCGCCGGGGTGGTCGTCCGCAAGTGGGGCAACGCGCTGATCACCCCCAGCGAACTGGCCGAGGCAGTGGAGGCGATGGCGAGTGATGAGCAATGAGCGATGAGTACAGCGCTTGAAGCGGATAAAGAGCGGCCCCACCTATGATCAAGGTGGGGCCGCTCTTTATTTGCCCAATGATCCAAAACCACCGCGCTCATTTCTCATTGCTCATTACTTCGTCGGTGCGCAGAGGGGGACTCGAACCCCCACGCCCTTGCGGGCACCAGCTCCTAAGGCTGGCGCGGCTGCCGTTACGCCACCTGCGCCGGTGATCACGCCGTATCGCCTCCAATTATACCGCAAGCCCCGGCCAAATACCAGCCCCCGAAACGACCGGATCCGGCGCACCGCCCGGCACAAAAACGTGACCGGCCTGCTCAGGCCGGTCACATTGGCAGACTGAGTAGAGCGGACCCTTAGCGGGTCGGCACAGCGTCAGCAAGGCTGGCGAGTTCCGGGTCGGTCACATCGCGGCCACTGTTGCCCAGATCGCTGTTGGCTTCGTCGGAAGCCGACCAGTCAGACATGGGTTCCGAAACGCGAGAATAACCGGGCCGCGGGCGTGCCACCGACTCTTCTTCGTCCCAGGCGCTTTCGGTAGGATACACATGGGGGAGCGTCGTCGTTGTTTCCATGGGAAGGACTCCTTACGTTAGCCCAGAATGGGCGGCGGTAAACAACGCACATGGCCCCAATGCCAAATGCCGATGTGCTGGTACGCATCGTTGCGACCTCATCGGTGCATCTATTCTACATGACAGGAAGGCAAAGCACAAGGGCATTATGCCCAAAGATCGGCAGCATTTCTTGTGCAATATGCCGAAATTATGCGGGGGAACGCAATAGCCCGGCGGTGGCCGGGCTATCAGAGCGGGCTATTTTGTTGCGCCGGATGGTGCTATTTCCCGTCGGGGCGCACCGGCTGTACGCTCGGTTGAGGCACCGAAGCCGGAGCGGGGTTGCGGGTGGTCTCCAGGTAGCCGATGAACATGATCGCCACGCCAATCGCCATCGGCGGGTAGAGCCAGGCGTGCGCGTCAAAGACGCGGGCCACGGTGCCCCCCGACGCAACAACGATGGTCCCCACCGCCAACAAGACACAGCCGATCATGCGGTGCAACTGGATGTGCTTACGCCAGAAGACGAAGGCGGTATAGAGCGCGCCGCCGACGATCAGCAGCGTGCCAATGCTGTTGCTCACCGCCGCCAGGATCAGCGGCAGCGACCCGCTCACGCCCACAGCCTTCCAGGGGGCCGATCCGGCCAGTTCGGTCGGGTTGATCGGCTGCATGAACACGGCGACGATGGTCAGGAGGCTGAACACCCCGGAGATCGCCAGCAGCGCCGTCCGCCAGCGCGGGGCCAGCAGGATCAGTTCGCCCAGGCCCAGCAGCGCCACCGCCAGGATCGCCCCACTGATATAGTAGAGCCGCACCAGCAGATCGCTCCAGCCCCAGATGTCGGCAGCCAGCTCGAAGGCCGCGCCCGCGCCAAAAAGGACGAAGGAGATGCCCCAGACCAGCTCGTGGGTGCGCCGCGCCGGGGCAGCCATATAGTGATTCAAGATCACAATCGCCAGCGCAAACCCGATCACCATTGCCGAAAAAGGCAGCAAGACCATCAGCGGTCTCCTTTCAAGTGGACCTGACACGGGGTAAGTGGGCTGCCCGGTAAAATCCCACCCTCATCCTCTGTAGTGTACCATGTTGCCCCCCAGCCGACAAGCAGCCACACCTTAACGTTGCATGAAATCTAGGACGGAGGTTGGGGGTTGGGACATACGCCGCCCAGATGCAAACGTGATTCCGTTCGTCCGCTTACGCCCCTCCTCACCCTATACCTATATGACTGCCACCGCCTACAGCACTCAGCACTCGCTTTTGACAAACCACTGCCTAATTTTGTATGATACAGTACTGTGCGCCGTGGAAGCGCCGTGGCTAAATAGCAGGAGGCTATGTGAAGAATTTACTCGGGCGGTTAATGGGCCGCTCATTTGAAGACCTCAAGGCTATTGCCGCTGCCTGGCAAATCCCCCTTCCCCAACTGAATCACAACGACGCCGCGATCACGCTATACCGCGAGATGGCCGAAAAGACCAGTACGCGGGCGATCTGGGAGACGTTGAGCGTCGAACAGCGGGCGTTCCTGGCCTGGCTGCTGGAGCAGCGGTCGATCATGGCCTTCGTGGACGAACTGCCCACGCTGCTGGACCGCCCCGCCGACGAGGTAGACCGCTTGCTCTTCAGCCTGGCCGTGTTGGCCCTGGTCGATGTCGAAGAAGCGTCGGTGCGCGGCAACCGGCTGGTATCGGCGGGCGACAACCTCTATGCCTGGGGCTTGCGCAGCCAGGTGCCGATCACCCGCCGCCGGGTCGTCTCGATGAGCGGCGAACTGAGCCGCACCCTGGGCACAGTGGTGGGCGAGAACAACGGCGCGGCCCCGTTTGACGACCTGCTCCCCGTCCTGCTGGAGCGCCACGACCAGCCCACCCTGGAGAAGATCGCTGCCCGCTGGCACATTACCGACCTGCGCTACATGCACCGGAGCGCGCTGATCGAGGCGCTGGCGACCCTGCTGGGGGCACAGGAGACGCGGGAGCGCATGGTCAGCGAGTCGGGGTCGGAGG
>JBBSEL010000316.1:0-5415 GCA_038239755.1 Chloroflexia bacterium
ATCATATAGAGGTCGTGCTGGGCCTGGCGGATGATCGCTTTGGTCCGCTCCTGCTGGCAGAGGGCGCGGGCCAGCCCCAGCGCGCTGGTCGCCTCGTCCAGTTCGCCGTAGGTCTGTACCCGCAGGTCATACTTGGGCACGCGCACCGGCCCCAGCAGATCGGTCAAGCCTTCGTCGCCGCTGCCCAGCTTCGGTCCTAGGCGGCTCCGGTCGGGGGTGGGGGGTGGGGGGTGGGGGGTTGGTGTTTCGTCGCTCATGGTGGTCTCACAGCAAGTGGGCACTGGTGAACACTGCCCACTCAGCACTCAGCACTCAGCACTCAGCACTCAGTCCTCGCCCAGCGCCGCGATGATCGTGCGGCAGAACGGGCCGAGGTCGGCGGGGGTGCGCGAGGTGATCAGGTTGCCGTCCCGCACAACTTCCTGGTCCACATACTCGGCCCCGGCGTAGGTCAATTCGGGTTGGAGGCTGAAGAACGCGGTCACCGTGCGGCCCTTCAGCACGCCCGCCGTGACCAGGATCCACGGGCCGTGGCAGACCGCCGCGACCACTTTGTCTCCCTCCACCGCCTCGCGCACCAGGCGGACCATCGCCGGGTCGCGGCGCATCCGGTCGGGGGCATAGCCGCCGGGGATGATCACCGCGTCGAAGTCGGCGGCCTGCACATCCCGCGCCGCTTTGTCCGACTTGTTGGGGAAGCCGACCTTGCTTTTGTACTCCTTGCCCCCCTCCGGCGCGACGATGGTCACCTCGGCTCCGGCTTCGCGCATCCGCAGGTTGCAATAGATGAATTCCTGGTCGTCAAAGTTGTCTTCGGTCAGAATGGCAATCCGTTTGCCCTTGAGTTCCATGTCAGGGGTCCTCCTGTTCTGTTATACACCACCGGGCCATCCCCGGCTCCGTAGCGTACCACGCGGCGCGAGCGGTTGTCAAGCGAGCAGTGCGCCGTGAGCAGTGAGCCGCGAGTGGATGGAGAGTCGGGAATAGATCATTGTCCATCCGTCTGCATCTCTCGCCCATCAGGCATTGGGCAGCGCACGCTTTTCAATCCTTACCACTCGCTGCTCGCGGCTCGCTGCTCATCACTCGCTCAGCCGCACGCGCCGCACCCCGTAGCCCAGCACGCGGGCGATCAGGGTGCGCAGGAGGGGGATGCGGCCCACGGGCGGTGGCGTGAACGTCGGGCTGGTCAAGACGTTTTTGAGCACCCGATCTTGCAAGAAACTCTGCATCGCCTGGATGACGCGGGTCGGCCACTCGCGCTGGCGCTGCACTTCGGCCAGCGTCCGCATCCGAATCCGCCCCTCGCGCAGCGGCTCGGTCAGCAGGTTCGCCGCCACCACCGCATCCTGGATCGCATAATTGATGCCCACCCCGCCCACCGGCGACATGACGTGGGCCGCATCCCCGATCAGGAGCAGGCCCGGCTTGTACCAGCGCTCCACCCGGCTCGAATTGACCGCCAGGAGCGAGAACTGCTTCCAACTGGTCAGCCCGCCGACCCGGTCGGCCAGCGGGGGCAGCGCGGCGGCGATGCGCTGCCGCAACTCGTCCAGCCCGGCATCATGGATCGCCTTATAGCCGCCTTTGGGGATAACATAGGCCAGTTGCCACTCGTCGCCCCGCTCCAGCATGACCACGATCCCGCCTTTGTAGAAATTGCCCAGGCCGCCCTCGCCGTCGCCCGGCTTGCGCGGCAGCCGGAACCAGATCACGTCAATCGGCGCGGACGTTTCGTGTGGCTCGAAACCGACCAGGTGCCGGACCCGCGAGAAGCGCCCGTCGGCCCCCACGGTCAGCAGTGCCCGCACTTCGTGCCAGCCGTCCAACCCCTGGTAGCGGACGCCGCGCACGATGCTGTCACGCTCGATCAACTCCTGCACATTGGCGTTCATCACCAGGTGGAAGGCCGGATAGCGGCGGGCTTCGGCAACAATGAAGTCGAGGAACTCGACCTGGAGCATGAAATTGATGAATGGGAACTTGTTACGGAGCAGACGGAAGTCGGCAATCGGGATCTCGGTGCCGTTGGAGCGGGCGACCATCGTCCGCAACTCGGTGTGCGGCAAGGCCAGCAGCCGGTCGGCCAGCCCGATCTGGTCCAGCACTTCCAGGATGCCGGGGTGGATCGTGTCGCCGCGAAAGTCGCGGTCGAAGTCGGCGTGCTTCTCCAGCAGCGTCACCTCAACGCCCTTGCGGGCCAGCAGCAGGGCCAGGATCGCCCCCGCTGGCCCCCCGCCGACGATGCAGCAGGCGGTGCGGGTGACATCGCGCACGGGCGGCGGGGTGCGGGGGGCGGGTTTGCGTTCGTGTTCCAGGTTGACATTGACAGCCATCGTCGTGTCCTTTCTCCATACGAACTCGTTTAAGCGGATGCCGGTCTAGTATCCGGTGGGTCGGGCGGGATGTCTGGTGGGGGGTCCAGGGCCTGGGTCAGGCGGGCGATCAACCCCTCGATCATGCGCCCGTAGCCGTCATCGGGCAGTGTGTGCGCGGCGGCGCGGGCCTGGGCCAGGTGCTGGCGGGCGGGCACCGGGTCGTCCAGCCGCAGGTAGACCTCGGCCAGGTTGGCGTGGAGGGAGGGATAGAAGGCGCGGACCCGGTCGGCGTCGGCCCCCTCGGCGGCCCGGAGGGCGCGCTGGTGCCAGTCGCGCTGGGCCTCCGGTGTGTCTTGCGCGTGGGCCATGAAGTGGGCGACAACGCAGGCCCAATAGGGGTCGGCGGCCGCGTTGGTCGCGGCCCACAGGTCCGCGTACAACGCCCGCGCCTCGTCGCGGTCCCCCACCACCACGCATTCCTGCGCCCGGCCCAATTGCGCTATCATCTCGCTTTCGTCCATCGCTCCATCCCCGTTAGTGCTTGATCCTTGACCCCTCGTCGTTGGGCGCACCCGACTCCAACAACACCCCATGCAAGAACAGTTGCACCGCGTGATCGACATAATCGGCCACCGGCCAGGTCTGGCTGACCGGCTCCTGCAAGATCTCGCGGCGCAGGACGAAGCCGATCAGCATCCCGATGAACACCTGGGTGATGTATTCCGGCGGGGCCGGGCGCATCTGCCCCCGTTCGATCTGTCGAGTAAAGTAGTGCCCCAACGGCTCCAGGGCGCGGTTGGTGACGAAGGACCGAAACGCCCGCATGATCTCTGAGTCGTGCTCGTTCTCTCGCAGCAACAGCCGGAGCAGCCCCAACTGTTGCTGTTCGCTCACCAGCCGCACGTAACCTTGCGCCAGCATGGGCAAGAATTCCGCAGGCGGCAGCTCGTCCACCCCCGGTGGGAAGACCAGCACCTGCTCGGTGTCCATCCGCCGGGTCAGCACCGCCGCGAATAGCTCGCCTTTGCTGGGGAAGAACCAGTAGAGCAGGGCCGAACTCACCGCCGCCCGCTTCGCAATCGCCCGGATCGATCCCCCGGCATAGCCGCGCTCGGTAAACTCGGCCTCTGCCGCATCCAGAATCGCCCCGCGCCGCTCTTCCGCCGGCCCCTGTCGTCGCCCCATGCTACCCCTTCTTAATCGAACGTTCGATTAATTACATGACTATTATAGCTCCGCTCGTTCCGCGAGTCAAGAGGATGCGGGGTAGGATTCGGGGCTGCTGCCTTCTCCTTGGGACAGGCAAGGGCCGTGCTACGCATAGCACGGCCCTTATCGGCGCTGAGAATGTCACCTGCCGCCCCGCCAGCGACCGATTTCGCGGTGGTTAACGACGGTGCCCCGGCCCTGCGGCATTACGCAGGGTTGGTACCATTGTCGGTGGAACTATTGCCATCAACGAGGCCATCAAGGAGGTCGTCGGTGGCCTCGGCGCGCCCACGGGCTTGCCCGCCTTCGCGCCCGATCTCGGCCATATGCTCGCGGTCCTGGCTGACCATCGAGCCGCCGCGGCGGCCAATGGCGACCATGTGTTCGCGGTCCTGGCTGACGGCTTGGCCGCCTTTGCGCCCGGCGGCGCGAGCTTCTTCGGGGGTGAAGCGATGGGCGCGTTTGCGCTGGTGGGCGGTGCGCCCGCCCAGGCGGGCGATTTCGCGCTGGCGTTCGGGGTCCATCGCGGCGAACCCGCGGGTCGCGGGCGGCGGGCCGTCTTGTAGTTGGCCGTCATGATCGGTCCATGTAGTCATGGTGGTTAATCCCCTTTCTGGTTTTGCCGAGGCCGGGCAAAACTCCATGCCCGGCAGCTAGGACGATGCGAACTTCCGATAGCGGCGCTCGGTTTAGAGCTGATACCACTCCCCCGTGTCTGCGACCGGGCGAGGGTTGTCTGATTCCTCAGCCGTGGCGGTTTCTGCTTTAGTGCTAGCGATTAGCGGTAGCTCTAGCCGGAACGCGGCTCCCCCCTGCGCGGTCGGGTCATACAGCAACGCGCCGCCGTGCGCTTCGGCAATGCTGCGGGCGATGTAGAGGCCCAAACCCAATCCGTTCGAACCGGGGCCGGCGGCAAACCGGCTGAAAAGCCGGGGCACGATCTCGTCGGGCACCCCTGGCCCGTGATCTTGTACAGTCACGACCGCCCAGCAGCCCGTCGCCCGCTGCGTGGTCGTCAACTCCACCCGCACCGCGACCCCCGGCGGTGAGTATTTGATGGCATTGGACAGCAGATTTTCTAGTGCCTGGCGGATGCGGATCGGGTCGGCCTGCATCGGCACTGCCCCTTCGCTCCGCACGTTGAACGCGATCGGCTTCTCGGGCGTTGCCAGGATATTGATGGTTTCTTTGATCAGGACACTCAGCTCGAAGTCTTGCCCGTTCAAGACGAATAAGTCTTGCTCCAGGCGCTCCACGTCCAGCAGATCGGTGACCAGGGTGCCTAACCGATCCACGGCGCGCGTCAGGGTGGTGAGATCGGCCAGGTCTTGTGCGCGGTTTTCTCGCGTGGCCCGGCGGCGCAGCAAGTCCACCCGTCCGCGGATCGGCATCAGATGGTTGTTCAGGTCATGGGCCAACACGGCGATCAGTTCACCGGCGGCCCCGCGCCGCGCCTGCTCTGCTGCCGTCTGGGTCAGGTTCTCCACCAGTTGGGCACGCTGGAAGACCAGCCCGATCCACCCGGCGACGGCCTGGACGAAGGCCACATCCTGCGGGGTGAACGCTTCGGCGCGCCCCGCCGACACCTGGATCGTCCCCCGGCGCTCTCCGGCCACGTCGAAGGGCACAATGATCATCGAGCGCACGCCTAGTTCAAAGCGGAACCCGTTGAGTACGCCCGTATCGAGATCGACGTGCCCCGACAGGTAGGGTCGCCCGCTATGATAGACCTCGGCTTCGCGCCCCCCGTTGGCGAGGGGCAGCCGATCCAGGCCCAGGGCGTGCTGCCGGATGCCCATCGGGGTGTTGCTCACCCCCAGCGCGACCTGGGTGGTGGTCGCCGGGTCGAGGACGAAAACATCGATTTTGTCGGCGCGCAGCGCCTCGG
>JBBSEL010000317.1:0-5411 GCA_038239755.1 Chloroflexia bacterium
CCGCCGGAACACGCCGCCCGGTCAGAAGGGGTCTAGCCCGCAGCCTGGAGCAGCGTGAGCGGAGGATCAGGCACCAACCCCCCGCGAGCGGACCATGAGCGGGGCCCAACGCAGTCGGGTTGAGAACGAGGTAGACGACCAGTCCGAGGCTGGGCGGCATAGCCGCGCAGCGAGCCTGTAGCCCGAAGCAGCGCGTGATCGCGATACCGCAGCCAGGCCGCGACACGATCAGGTCCGCGCCCTTCCCTATTTAGCCAATCATCTCTTGCGCTAACACAAAATAACCTAATATTAGCTTATTTATGGGACGCATAACACTTGTTATGGAATCCATACTTTCCGTTATGTGATCCTTGCATAAGGTATATCTAAACCTCCCCCTGCTCAATAGTTGCCTGTTAGGCCAGACACACGAACCAAGGGCTTGCGCCTATGGCAACCTGCGCCAGCGTACCATCGCGCCCCTCATCGTAAAGACAAGCGTACGCTCTGCTTTTAGCCACGCACACCGGTGCTGCGCCAGCACCGAATCATTTCGGCCATAATGGCTCAGGCACGGTGAACCCCAGCTCCCCCTGCCAGCTATTGCGAGCCGCAACCTCGTGAACGGGTGTCCGCGCCCCGACCCCCCACTTACCGGTGGGGTAGCCCATCGTAACGACCCCGTGCATGTACCACCCTGCGTCCTTCGGCCCACCGAGAATGTCAAACACCTCGTCCGCAAAGTAACTTTGCAGCACCCCGGTCAGGGTCGCACCGATCCCGTCGGCGCGGGCGGCCAGCATCACGTTCTGGAGCGCCGGATAGATCCCGCTGCCCTCTTTGGTGCGACCGAATCCGATCAGTAGTAACGGGACTTCGGCAAAATGATTAACCAAATGAACGCCCGATCGCATTATCCGCCCCATCGGGGTAGCAGCCTTCATCTGATCGGTGAGAACTTCGAGGGGCGCGCCAATCAGGCGCTCAAATGCCTGCCGGTAGAGCGGTGCAAGTTGCGCCTTGATCGCGGCGTCATCGACCAGAATGAAGCGCCGCCCTTCTCCGATGTGGGGCGCGCGAATGGCCGCATCGAGAATGCGCGCCTGCACCTCATAGGGAATCGGGTCCGGTTTCAGCCGCCGCATCGCGCGGGTCGTATACAACGCTTCGTAGATATCCATGTGATTGCTCCTTGCTAACTTGTGCCTATTGTAACTCTTCCATTTCAATCCCTTACCACAGGTGGTCATTGGTCATTCTGCTCCACCGTGATGATTACTTTTCCGCGGGCGTGTCCTTCTTCCAGATAGCGGATAGCTTCAGCCGCCGCACTCAATGGGTAACATCTATCGATAACGGGTACGACTTTGCCCGCTTCAAGAAGCTCTTTTAGCAGAGCCAAATCTGTCGGGTTTAGTTTCGCTTGCAGGAGACCGATGTGCTGACTCCCGGTCCTGGACACCCACGATCCCAGCAACATAAATCGGACCAGGTGAAACATGGTTGAAAATCCGACAATGACCCAAATTCCCCAGGGACTCAGCGCACGCGTGCAAGCGGACACCGAATGATTTGCGGCGATATCGACAATCAGGTCATAGTGCTGTCCGTTGCTGGTGAAATCTTCTTGCGTATAATCAATGATGTGGTCTGCGCCGATCCCGCGCACCATGTCTAAATTCCGCGTGCTGCACACACCGGTGACTTCAGCGCCGAACGATTTGGCAAGCTGCACCGCGAACGTCCCCACCCCACCCGAGGCACCGTTAATCAAAACCTTTTGCCCTGGCTGAAGCTGCCCACTATCACGAAGACCCTGTAGCGCCGTGATCGCCGCTACGGGGACAGCAGCGGCGGCCTCAAACGATATATTGGCTGGTTTCAGCAGTAATCTGGTTTCTCGCACCGCTACATACTCGGCAAAACCGCCCTGCCCGATGCCCCCGAATACCTCATCACCCGGCTGAAACTGCGTTACGCTTGGGCCCACCCCTACCACCCGCCCCGCAATGTCAGAGCCGAGTATCGAGTTTTTGGGTTTCCGCAGCCCATCCTGTAAGCGGACCAAGAACGGTGCGCCTCTCAGGTGATGCCAATCAAGCGCATTTGCGGATACCGCATGAACTCGTACCAGGACTTCATCATTCCTTGGAGTAGGTTTTTCTACCTCTGTACGCTGTAGTACATCTGGTGATCCGTATCTTGTATATACAATTGCTTTCATAAGTATTCTCCCAATTCGTTAGGTTTTGTTCTGCTGGTCCATAATGATGATGACTTTTCCTTTGGCGCGCCCTTCTCCCAGATACCGCAGCGCTTCAGGCACCGCACGTAACGGATACCGCCGATCAATGAACGGGACGATTTTACCGGCCTCATAAAGCTGCGTTATGTAAACCATATCTTTTAAGTTGGGTTGAACCGCCAGGACACGTATTTTCTTGCCGGTAATTCTTCTAATCAAGGGCCCCAGGAGCAAAATCTGAAGCCCTGTCGCAACCGAACCTCCGACCGCGTAATAACTTCCACCGGGCGTTAGCGCCCGCCTGTAGGCAAAAACCGAACGATGCGCGATCAGATCAAGGATCAGATCATACTGTTCCCCATTTTTGGTGAAGTCTTCCCGCGTGTAATCAATGACATGGTCTGCGCCCAGCGAGCGCATAAACTCCAGCTTGCCGGTGTTATCCACGCCAGTCACCACCGCCCCGTATAACTTGGCAAGCTGCACGGCAAATGTACCGGCACCGCCCCCGGCACCATTAATCAAAACCTTTTGCCCCGGCTGGACCTGTCCTTTATCGCGCATCCCTTGTAAGGCGATCACTGCCGCTTGCGGGAGAGCCGCTACTTCCTCGAAGCTCATACTGGTGGGTTTCAGCGCCAGGGCACTTTCACGAGCGCAGACATATTCGGCAAACCCACCCAGCCGCCCCAGGATGTCGCCGAAGACTGCATCCCCTGGTTGAAAGCGTTTGATGTTGCGGCCCACCCTTTCCACTCGCCCGGCGATGTCCGATCCCAGGATCTGGCGGCGTGGTTTGAGCAGCCCCCCGATGCGAGCATACAACGGTTTACCGATCAGTCCCTCCCAGTCTGATCGATTGAGGGATACCGCCTGAAGCTTGATCAGTACTTCATCGTCCGTAGGGGTCGGTTTGGCGACCTCCTGGAGCTGAAGAACATCCGGTGATCCGTATCTTGTATATACAATTGCTTGCATGAGGCTCCTCTACGTTGGTTCGGTCCGTACTGCTTACTTGCCATCAGATGCAGCTGTCAGGTCGGGTTTTACGCCAATGACCGAGACTAAGGGCATTCCTAAATCGCGCACTTTTTTCAGCAAACCATGCAATGCGGCCTGATCGACGACCGGGCCGGTTAAGAGTGTATCGCCGTTATCTTCCAGCGTGATGGGCAGGTCCCCAAACCAGTCGGTCCATTGACGACCCAGATGACCTTTGATCCTGATTTGATAAGCCGTGGGTTGACCAGGATCAATTTCTGGGTGGAGTTTGTTTGCCATGACCTTGTACCCGTTATGACCATAACCGTCTGTACCACTTGCTCACTCTACAAGTAGCATAGCTACATTACGTATTCAGGTATAGACACTAAAGTGTTGTTGGGGGTGTTGTTGAGGGGATTAGTGAGCGGGAGACGTTCTGAAGCTGTGGCTTAATGAGGATCCCTGGCCGACAGTTCTTGATACCAGGCTTGCGTGCAAACTGACGTGCAGGTTACAACAGGCCCAACTCATGGGCACGGGCGACCGCTTCGGTGCGCCGTTGGACTTGCAGTTTGCCAAAGATTTTCTGATTGTGCCCTTTCACCGTGTCCAGGGCGAGGAAGAGTCGCTCGCTAATCTCTCGATTCGAGAGGCCCTGGGCAATGAGGTGCAGGACTTCTAATTCGCGTTGACTCAATGGCTCAGTCAGGGGCTGCGCAGCGGGCGAAAGGTGGAGAGGAGATGCGCTTGCGCTCCGCTGTTGCTCCGCTGCAAATGCGGCCATCAGCCTGCCCGTATACGCGGGCCGCATCTTGCGTGTGACGGCGTCGGCCACTAATTGAGCCATGGGCAGACCTTCATCGATGAAGATCCGGATGTAGCCGCCCGGCTCGGCCAGCGCCAGCGCCTCCCCCAGCCGCTGCACCGCCGGGTCCGGTTCGCCTTGCATATGGAGAGCGACTGCCTGGAGCACGATCACTTTGAGCCATTCATCGGCCCACCCGCGGGCCTCCACCTGTTGGCGCAATGGCCCCAGCACGGCCAGCGCGGCGGACGGGTCGCCCTGGGCGAGGTGGACCCGCGCCTGGCTGAGGGGAAGTTTGTACCGCTCGGCCAGTTCGGCGGCTGCGACCAGATCGCCCAGGCGCAGCAACGTCAGCACTTGCGCGGCAGCTACTTCCGGGAGGCGATAGACAAAGTTTTGCTGGCGGGCGGAGACGCTGGCCTGCGCGAGAATAGCCGTCGCTCCGGCCACATCGCCCTGGGCCAGTTTCAGGCGCGCCAAAAACACCTCACAGACAACGAATCGGTCAATCACACGATCATACTGCCGCGCCAGGTGGAGGCTCTGTCGCCCGTGTTGCTCCGCGGCTTCCAGGTCATTCCATTCGTAGAGGACACGGGCCAGGCCCAGATGCGCTTCGTAGATAATCTGCATGGGCTGATCACCCGCCAAAAGGAGGACGCGGCGGTAAGTTTCGGCTGCCAGATCGAGCTGGTTGTCGGCTTCCTGTACGCTGCCCAGGCCGAGTGTCGCCAATATGGTGGTGAAGATATCCCCGGCTGCCTGGCTGAGCGCGATGGCTTCTGTCAGGGCCTGGCGGGCGGCGGCTCGGTCACCCTGAAGGAGGTAGGCATACCCCAGCGTCCAGTTGGCGTTAGCGCGCAAAGACAGGTTGGTGGCGGGTAGATACTCCAGGGCGCGGCGCGATTGGGCCAGCATGGTTTCGACCTGGTACCGCGTGAGTGCCAATGTCGCCCTGGCGGCGGCAATGCGCCCGACCAGGTGGCGGGTCGTGTCGTCCGTTGCGGGGCCTGGCAGGGCGGCTTCCGCCGCCTGGAGTTTCTCTTCCACGCCAGTCGTTTGACCACTAACCAGCAACAACGCGGCATACCGCCACCACAACGAGGGCCGCGCATTCAGCACAGGCGTCGGCAGCGACGCCAGCCAGTCCAGGATCGCCGTCACCACGCCGCGGAAATGCAGGGGAATCCCCTTTCCTTGAATCAGACGCTCGGCGCGCTCCACATCATTGGCCGCCGCCGCATGGTGAAACGCTTCTATCTCCAGGCTATTGTCCTCATACCATTGGCTGGCGCGGATGTGCAATGCGGTCACAGCACGTTCCGCCCCCCCGGTAGATGCGGTGCTGCTCTGGTGCAGGCGCTGTCGCAGCAAATCCGCAAAGAGATGGTGATA
>JBBSEL010000318.1:0-5401 GCA_038239755.1 Chloroflexia bacterium
CTATCTGTGGATCGAGCGGGTCGCGGCGCGGGGCATCGTCGGGGGCTACCCCTGCGGCGGGGCGTTCGAGCCGTGCGTCGCTCCGGGCAATCGCCCCTACTTCCGCCCGAACAACAATGCCACGCGGGGTCAGATGAGCAAGATCGCGGCGGCGGCGTTCTTCCCCAACTGCGCTACCCCCGCCCGGCGCTAGCGCCGGGCAGCAAAGAGGGCACCTCCGGGGGAGGTGCCCTCTTTCGTTCGGGCGCGGTTGGTGCGGCGGGGGTTTAACCCACCGCCAACGCCCGGCGCAACTGTTCCAGCGAGGCGTTGCCCCCCGAACAGACCAGCCCCACCCGTTGCCCCTGGAGCCGCTCGCGCAGCGCATAGGCGGCGGCCAGCGGGGCCGATCCCGCCGCTTCGGCCAGGGTGTGGGCGCGTTCCAGCATCCAGACCATCGCCTGGAGGATCGCCTCGTCGCTGACCAGCACGAAATCGGCCAGCCCGTCGCGCAGGATCGCCTGCGGCAAGGCGAAGGCGGTGCCCGTCGCCAGCCCCTCGGCCACCGTGCGGTTCGGCGCTTCTACCGGCTGCCGCTGCCGCCACGACTCGTAGCCCGCAGGTGAGGCCGCCGCCTGCACGCCGATCACCTGGATCGCCGGGTTGACGGCGGCAGCGACGATGCAGGCCCCTGCCGCGCCGCTGCCCCCGCCGATGGGCACGATGATCACGTCGAGGTCGGGGGCATCCTCCAGCATCTCCAGCGTGCCGGTGGCGACCCCGGCGATCAGCAGCGGTTCGTCGCCCGAATGGATGTAGCGGTAGCCGTGTTCGCGGGCCAGGGCCTCGCAATACACCCGCGCCTGGTCGAACGTCGCGCCGTGGAAGAGGACCTCGGCCCCCATGCCCTGCATCGCCGCCACCTTGCCGGGGTTCGCCCCTTCCGGCACGATGATGCGCGCGGTGACACCGAAACGCCGGGCGGCGAAGGCCACCGATTGGCCGTGGTTCCCAGTGGAGGCAGCGATCACCCCGGCTTCGCGTTCGGCGGGCGCGAGCTGGGCGATCAGGTTGATCCCGCCGCGCACCTTGAATGCGCCGACGGGCTGGTAGTTCTCGTGCTTGATATAGACCGGGGTGCCGATCAGGGCATCCACGGCGGGATAGCGGTGCAGCGGGGTGCGGGCCAGGTACGGGCGGATCTGCTGCTGCGCCCGCAGCACGTCGCGGAAATCGGGGATCGGTAGATCAGGCATCGGGGGCCTCCTCTTTCGCGGGGATGAGCCGCACGGTGACGATC
Source organism: Chloroflexia bacterium (assembly GCA_038239755.1). GTDB lineage: Bacteria > Chloroflexota > Chloroflexia > QHBQ01 > JAICKM01 > JBBSAN01. The sequence goes on from JBBSEL010000318.1 coordinate 1,280, forward strand.
TGGAACGGCGTGACGGTGAGCGTCACGCGATCCCCGTCCTCGACCGCCAGCGGAGCCAGGTTTTCCTCCAGCAGATTGGTCAGGTGCGCCTCCTGGATCGGGAAGCCCAGGCGGAGCGTCACCGGGCCGCGCCGCCGGTTGCACTCATAGAAGCGCACGATCACGCCGTGGCCGTCCTCGGCCCGCTTGATCGTCTCGATGATCGTGTTGGGGGCCAGCCGCGCCAGGGGCGGCGGGGGCGTCCCCATCACCCCTGGCGTGCCGCTGCCGACGGCGATCAGCGGGTCGTTCAGGGCGTAGGCTTGCGCGGCGATGGCTGCCGGGGTAGTGACCTGGCCCTCGCTGTCGGCGTGGGGATAGAGGCTGTAGGTAAAATGGTGTTCGCCCTGGTCGGCTTCGGGGTCGGGCATCGTCGGAGCGCGCAGGAGGGTGAGGCGGATCACGTTGTCGCGGATATCGTGCCCATACTTGCAGTCGTTGAGCAGGGCCACGCCGTAGCCGCCTTCGCTGAGGTCCACCCACTTCTGAGCGCACGTCTCGAAGCGCGCCCAATCCCACGAGGTATTGCGGTGGGTGGGCCGCTGCACGCTCCCCCACTGGATTTCGTAGGTCGCGCTGGGCGACAGCACGTCCACCGGGAAGGCCACCTTGAGCAAGATATGCCGCTCGCGCCAGTCGATCACCGTGGCGCAGGTGATCTGCGGGCTGTTGTAGGCCAGCGAAAGGCGTTGGGTGTAGCGGCTATGCAGGATGCGCCGGGTGATCTCGATGGTCGCCCGCAGGGGGCCATGTTCAACCACGCGGATCGTGTCGGCGGGATCGGCCAGGAAGGTGCGGTCGTCGTAGAAGACATCAATGTCCCAGGCATCCCAGTTGACCGGGCGATCCTCGAACGCCTGGAACTGGTTCGCCACCGCGCCGGGGGGCAACACTTCGCGTCCCGCCGTCTTGTCGTAGATGCGAGTGATATCACCCGCCGCGTCCAGTTCGACCCGCACATAGGCGTTTTCCAATAGCCCCGGCTCGGCCTGAAGCGAAGGGGTGTCGGTGGCGGGCGGCGCATCGGCGGCGGGCGCGAAGTGGAGCGCCTGCACGCTGTACGGTTCGCTCTGCATCCCGCCGAGCAGGGTACCGCCATCTACCGCCTGGGTCAGGACCGCCCCGGCGAACCCTTGCCCCGCCGGGAGCGCGCCGGGCCAGAAGGCCAAGTCGCGGCGAGCGAAGCTGGTCGGGTTGACGACCAGCACATCGCCGCCGACCTGGGCCTGGATCGCGGCCAGTGCCTCGTCCCGCGCCGCCTCGCCCGCCGCCCGGATCGCGGCGTACTGCGCCTGCGACTCGACGTAGACCGCGTTGATGCTGCTGCCGGGGATGATGTCGTGGAACTGGTTGAGGCAGACCAGTTCCCACGCCTGGTGGAACACCTGGGTCGGGTAAGTGTAAGCCGAGTCGAGCAGCGAGGCCAGCGTGGCGAGGAACTCGGCGTCATGGAGCAGAAACTCGCTCTGGCGGTTGGCGCGCTTGTTGCGGCCCTGCGTGGTGTAGGTGCCCCGGTGGATTTCGAGGTATAGCTCGCTGTTCCAGGTGGGCAGGTTGGCCCCGCTTTCGGCTTCCAGGCGGCGGAAGAAGTCGATCACCTTGCCCTGGGTCAGCCGGGGCAGGCCGGGGAAGGCGGCCAGTTCCTCGGCGTTCTCGTTCATCTCGCGGGTGGGACCGCCGCCGCCGTCGCCGTAGCCGTAGCTCATCAGCATGGTCCGCTGCGCCTCTTTGTGCTGCAACCTGGCCCAGGTGCCGAGCGTGGCGAAGGCGTTGAGGTCGGCGTTGTAGGTGGCCGAACTCATCAGGTTGGGCTGGTCTTTCCAGGGCTGGTCGGGCGTGGTGCTGAAGTGGGTCAGCACTTTGGTGCCGTCCAAACCCTGCCACCAGAACGAGTCGTTGGGCAGCTTGTTGACCTGGTTCCAGCCGATCTTGATCGTGAAGAAATATTCCATCCCGGCCAGCTTGATCAGTTGGGGCAGGTTCCAGGCGTAGCCGAACACGTCGGGCAGCCAGAGGACGAGCGACTCGGCATCCGGCCCGAAGTGTTCGCGGAAGAAGGCCCGCCCCAAGAGGAACTGCCGGGCCAGCGACTCCGGCCCGCTGATGTTGCAGTCGGCCTCGACCCACATGCCGCCGATCGGCTCCCAACGCCCGGCGGCGACCAAGTCTTTGATCGCGGCGAACAGTTCGGGGTAATCCTGGCGCACATAGTCGTAGAGCTGCGGCTGGCTCTGGGTGAAACGGTATTTGGGGAACTGCTCCATCAGGCGTTGGACGGTGTGGAAGGTGCGCCCGGCCTTGCGGCGGGTCTGCCCCAGGGTCCACATCCAGGCCACGTCGATGTGGGCGTGCCCGGCGGCGATGACCTCGGCCTCCAGCGGCGGCCCCGACGCGGCGATGCCCTCACGCAGCCGGGCCAGGGCGGCGGGCACGCTGGCATAAAAGGCCTCGCCAAACGGTTCGCGGGTATCGAGCAAGATAAAGGCCGCATCCAGCGCATTATAAAGGCGGGTTTTGGCCGGTTCGAGATCGTCGAGCATGTTCGCCGCCTGGAGCGCGGTGCGGGCGGCGGCGATGAATTCGCGAGTCGGCGGGTCGATCTCCACCACGGCACATTCTTCCATGAACAACTGCCTGCCGGGGTCGCCTGCCGAGTGTCCGTTAATCAGCCCGGTCCAGCCGTGCAGCAGCAGATGATGGGGTTGCCCGTCGCGGTGCGCCTCGGTCAGGATGAACTCCTGGTGATGGCGGTCGGCGGTGGCGTAGGCCACGCCGTCAATGTAGGCCAGGGTTTCGGGGTGGCTGAACCCCGCCGCATCCCCCAGCTGCAGGAACAGCCCCACCGGGCGGGCCGGGCCGAAGTCTGCCGGGACGGTAAACGTGCCGCGCAGGGCAAAATTGATGTCGTGCCCGCCCCAATAGGTGCGCGCCGGGATCTCCGGCCAGCCGGTGTCATCCAGGGCGGGGTCGAGCGGCGGCGGGTCCAACGGCCCGGCGAGCGCCTGGAAGCGCAATGGCGCGAGCGGCTGGTGGCGGCGGTAGACCAACGGGGCGATCAGGGTGAGGCGGTGGGCGATCTTGCGGGCGGTCTGGCGAATATCGTGCTGCAAACGGGTTTCCTCCAGCGAACAGCGTGCATAGCCCTGCGGGCGTCAGCCCCGGCCCCGCGATGGACCGGGTTAGCCTCAGTATGGCCGACGCTGAAAAGGCTGTCAAGCGGCTGTTCCCGGCGCACAAACGCTTACCCCAAAAGGCCGAACCACTACGTAAGTGTGGCACATATTATGCGAAAGGCGACCTCGGCAAGTAGATAATGTGGAAGATAGGAGTAAGTTCTCTTCAATTATTAACCCCATCTTAAGAAGATCTTAACATCTCTTTGCTACAATAAATTGTATGCTACTATAGAGAGAAATGTTACAGGAGTGCCGCAGGAATACCTCCCGTCAAAAGGAGGATTATATAAGGAACATTCATGCCCCCTACCGTCAGCGCTATTATCACGACCTATAATTATGCCCCGTTCATTGCCGGGGCGATTGAAAGCGTGCTCCAGCAGACCCACCGCCCGGAAGAGCTCATCGTCGTGGACGACGGCTCGACCGACGATACGGCGACCATTGTCGCGGGGTATGCTGAGGCCGGGGTCCGCTATATCTATCAGGCGAATAAGGGAGCCGGGGCGGCGCGGAACGCGGGCCTGCACGCCAGCACAGGGGAATTCGTCGCCTTTCTCGATGCCGATGACCGCTGGCTGCCGGACAAGACCGCCCAGCAGCTTGACCATTTTCAGCAGCATCCCTCGGTCGGGCTGGTCACGGGGGGCGAGTGGCAGGTCTACGCTTCGGGGCAGGAGGCGGTACGCCTGGACCGGGCGCCGGTGGGGGCGGCGAATTTTTACCCCCGCATCCTCGTGGAGAACAGCATCGGCAATCCGTCGCTGACCCTGATTCGGCGCGCCTGTTTCGAGCAGGTCGGCGAGTTTGACGAGGGATTGCGCCTGGGCCAGGACTGGGAGATGTGGATCCGCATCGCCCGCGCCTTCCCGATCGGGGTGGTGGATGCACCCTTGATCACCTTTAC
>JBBSEL010000319.1:0-5396 GCA_038239755.1 Chloroflexia bacterium
GGGCTGGGACCAGCGGCCCCCATGAAGGCCCCCCCGAGCCATACGTCGTCCGGGCCGGTTACCGCCACCCCATAGGCCCGAGTGCTCTCCGTACTGGGGTTAGGTGCGAGGGCGCTCTGCCAGCTCACGCCGTCCCAGTGCAGGACCACCACCGCGGCGATCCCGTCATTCCTCCAGCCCGCCATCCAAACGTCGTTCGGGCCGCGCGCCACGACGTCGTTCAACTGACCGTGGACCCACTGCGACCCGAACGGCTGCACGCTGCGCCAGTTCGTCCCATCCCAATGGAGGATCAAGGTAAAGAGACTGTTATCACTACTGCCCACCGCCCAGCCATCGTTGGGCGCAATCATCGTCACCCCACTTAGATAGCTCCAAATAAGCAAAGGCTGATCCCCCGCCGCCAGCCCCTGTTGGGGGGTCAGTGGGGCCGCTGGGGTCACGTCGGGACTGGGCACAATGCTCCAGGTGCTGCCGTCCCAGTGGGCGGTCAGGGTGTGCAGGCGGGCATAACTGGGGGACGCTTGGCTGGGGATGAAGTACCGGGAGCCGACAGCCCAGATGTCGTCCGGGGCCAGCGCACTGATGGCGTTAAACCCATCCGCGATGCTGTCGGGCACCAGGGGGGTCGGCACGACCGTCCAGGCGGTCCCGTCCCAATGCACCGTCAAGATATGCGGAAGATTTCCGCCCCGATCATAGGTGCCGACCGCCCAGACATCGTTCGCCGTGATCGCGGTGACGGCAGCGAGGCTGTTGACCGCCGCGCCCCCCGGATTAGGACTGGGGACAATCGTCCAGGCCGTGCCGTTCCAGTGCTCGATGAGCGTCTGCGGGGTGGCCCCCGTTGGGATGGCAATGCCTACGGCCCAGACATCAGCGGTTGCCAGCGCGGCGATGCCATAGAACCGGTTGTCCTGGCCGGGGCGATTGGGGCTGGGCACCACACTCCAGGCGGCCCCGTCCCAGTGCTCGGTCAGCGTCTGGTACAGCCCGGCGGTGGTCGTGTAATGGCCCACGGCCCAGATGTCGTTCTCACCGACCACGGCCAGGTGCCGCAACTCATTCCCGCCAGGGCCGACATTCGGGCTGGACACCACGTTCCAACCGCCGGGGCAGACCACGGTGGCGGTGGGCACGGGGGTCTGGGTGGCGGTAATCAACCCTTGCGGCGGGCGGGCCCGGGCCGCCACAGCGGGAGCCGCCGCTTGCATCCCGACGAAACCTGCCGCCAGGAACACGGCACTGAGCAGTAGACCTAGCGCTAACAGCGTGATTGTACGTCGCACCGGTGGGTATTCCTTCCTGGTGGGATGCGCGGCGCCGCACGCATCCTGGCTTACGCTTTCTACTATAAGGGCATTATAGCATAAGAAGATCGCCCGACTGAGCCAGCCCCTACGGGGCTGGCCGGTACACTCTAACGACCTGTCTCCGGTCGGTGCCGACGTGCACCCGCCGCACCGTGTACGGTGTTTCCTGCTCCTCAAGGGGCCTTCGTAACGGTACCTCACGGCCCCAGCGGGCTTCCTGGTAAGTGCTGCGGGGTGGCGCAGTTGGGGAAGAAGGCCACCGCCGCGATCTTACTGAGCTGGCCTGGCCCGGGTCGGGCCGGTGGGGAAGAAGGTCTGCGCGGCGATTGTCGTGCAGCGCGCATCCCTAGGGCGTCGGCGTGGCCGTCACCGTGGCGCTCGCGGTTGGCGTGGTCGTCGCGAGGGGGGTCGCCGTGGCGGGCGACCCGGTGGGTGTCGCTGTCGCTGTAGTCGTCGCCGTCGGGTCGGGAGGGCGGGTCGGCGTGGGGCTGGGCGGGTTCTGGCAGTTGGGGAAGAAGGTGTTGGTCACGATCTTGGCCGTCTGCCCTCGCGTCACGTTGTTATTCGGGCGGTAGTAGAGGCCGGGGCAGGGTTCCCCCAACCCGCCGCACGGATAGCCGCTGACGATGCCGCGGCTGCCCACCCGTTGCACCCACAGGTAGAACGTGTTCGTCGGCGGCACATCCTGGAACAACTGCCCGGTCGGCGTTTCGGTGTACTGCGCGGCCTCGGCGACGATCTTCGCCAGTTGCCCCCGCGTCAGGTTATTGTTCGGGCGGAAGTAGGGCCGGTTGGTCGGGGCCACGCACGGCTCGAACGGCCCGCCGCAGGGGTAGCCCCCGACTGCCCCGTGGCCGGCCAGTTGCTCGATATAGGCCCAGAAGGTGCTGCCGGGCGGCACATCCGCGAACGTCTGCTGGCTGCTCGGCACCGGGTCGGTCCACCCTGCCGCGCTCGCCACCATCTTGCTGACCTGCCCGCGCGTCACGGGGTTGTTCGTGCGGAAGTACGGCTTGGGGGGCACATAGCACGGCTCCCCCGGCCCCCCGCACGGATAGCCGCTGATGATCCCCCGCGTGCCCATGCACTCCACGAAGTCATAGAACGTGCTCCCCGGTGGCACATCTTCAAACTGCCCGGCGTGCACGGCGTGGGTCGGCGTGGGCGTGGCCGTGCGCGACGGCGTTTGAGGCGGTCCCGGCGTTGGCGTCGCACACCCCGGGATGACCGCATCCAGCACTATGTCGTCAATATAAACGTTATGATCCGGCACTCCGAAATTGCCGAGAAAATGGAGGCGCAGCAGCACTGGCACCCCTTTGTACGCTGTCACATCCAGCGTTTCCTGAGTCCAGTTAGGGATGGTACTGTCCAGGATAGTCAACACCACCCACGTGGCTCCGTCGTCAACCGACAGTTCCGGCGTAAATCTGGCGGGCAGGCCGGGATAGAAGATGCTGTGCCACCAGAGGCTGAGGCTGGCGCTACTTGCATTCGCCGGGATGGTAAAAGGACTGCTCGTCGTCAGAAAATACTCTTCACCGCCTGCCGGGGCCGCGCCAGGGGCCGGGGCGGGCCGTTTGGTGTCTCCAGGCGATGGCCCCCCGAACGCCGCCACGGCGCAACAACCAGGGGCATGTCCGGCAGCGATCTGCCAGCCGGGATAGGGGCCGCTCGGCACAAATTGACCAAACGTGCCACTCTCAAAGCCTTCGCTGAACACGACGCTGCACACCGCCGGGGCGGCCATCGGTGGACGGCTCGCCTCGGCCACCAGGGGACGATTGGCCCCCGTCCCCGCCGTTGCCCCCACGCCGGGCGGCGTAGTCCCGCCCCACCCCAGCAGCAGCAAGCCGAATATCACAACACTTACTAGATTGAACCGCATAACAGGTGCCTCCTCATTGGTCCATATACTGCATCGAATAGTAGCCATAAGCCGTTCTGATGCCCCCGGTGTGGCGGATACAGCGCGCAGCCCCGCCGCCGCGCGCTGTATCCGTTATGCCCTTGCGGGCGCACACCATGGCGTTATGGCGTTGGCGTGGTCGTCACCGTCGGGTTAGGAGTCGGCGTGGTCGTCACCACCTGTGTAACGGTTACAGTGGCCGTGCCGGTGGCGGGCGGCCCTGTCGGCGTGGCCGTCCCTCCGGGCGGTTCGGTGGCAGTCGCGGTGATCGTCGGCGTGGGGCTGGGCGGGTTCTGGCAGTTGGGGAAGAAGGTGTTGGTCACGATCTTGGCCGTCTGCCCTCGCGTCACGTTGTTGGCGGGTCGATAATAGGGCAGATTGCGCGGCGGATTGCACGGCTCCCCCGGCCCGCCGCACGGATACCCGGCAACGATGCCCCGGCTGCCCACCCGCTGGATCCAGAGATAGAAGGTGTTCGTCGGCAGCACATCCTCGAACAGTTGGAAGGTCGGCGTTTCGGTGTACTGCGCCGCCTCGGAGACAATCTTGGCCAGTTGGCCGCGCGTCAGGTTGTTGTTCGGGCGGAAGTAAGGCCGGTTGGTCGGGGCCACGCACGGCTCGAACGGCCCGCCGCAGGGGTAGCCACCCACCGCGCCGCGCCCGGCCAGTTGCTCGATATAGACCCAGAAGGTGCTGCCGGGCAACACATCCGCGAAGGTCTGCTGGCTGCTCGGCACCGGGTCGCTCCACCCTGCCGCGCTGGCTACCATCTTGCTGACCTGCCCCCGCGTCACATTGTTGTTGGTGCGGAAGTAGGGCTTGGGGGGCACATAGCACGGCTCGCCCGGCCCCCCGCAGGGATAGCCACCGATGATCCCCCGCGTGCCCATGCACTCCACGAAGGTATAGAACGTGCTGCCCGGTGGCACATCCTCAAACTGCCCGATATGTGGGGCGTGGGTGGGAGTGATCGTCGGGGAGAGGGTGCGCGTCGGCGTGGGTGTGATCGTCGGGGTGCGCGTTGGCGTAGAGGTAACGGTCGGCGGCACCGGTGTCGGCGACGGGCAGGAAGGATTGTAGGCGTCGATTACGATATCATCAACCCAGAAGTAATGATCAGGGCCGATATCGTTTACGACCGAGTGGAAGCGCATCAGGAAGGGTGCCCCTCGATAACTCGTTAAATCCAGAGTTTTCAATAGCCAGACGTTGGAGGGGTTTATCCAATAATCGGCTGTATGCCAGGTGGCCCCGCTATCAAAGGACATTTCGACGGCGGCGGTCGAACTAAACGACGGGTTGGTGTAGAGGTCGCCTTTCCACCAGAAGGTGAGGGTGGCCGCGCTCGCGGTCGCCGGAATGATAATCGGCTGGATGGTCGTCAAATAATGACTGTATTGTGTAGCCGGAGCCTGGCGAGCCGAATCAGCAAGACAGCAAGAAAAGCCGCCGAAGGTCATAGCAGAGCGCGACCCGGAATGCCCCGGTACAGTAGTGGTCCATGAATAAAGGGGGTCCGAGGCAAACAGACCCAAACCACTCTCAAAATCTTCACTGAACACCGCGTTGCACACCGCAGGCGCGGCGACTTTCGGCGGAAGGGGCGGCGCGTCCGGCGGGGTCGCGCCTGCCGCCTGCTGCCCGGCAGCGCCCCACCCCAGCCCGAACAAACCCAATAGCACCATACCCAATAAAACTGGCCGCATCTTTAAGTACCTCCTCATGGTTAGTTGTATTACATTAGATAGTATAACGTAAACCGATAGGAGAACACACCACCAGTGGGACAAAGGGCACCGCGATCAGCCACATTGCCGGTCGCGGTGCCTCCGTCGTGCCCCGCTACCGTTTGTCGGTGAGCACGGCGGGGAAGAAGGCCTGCTTGACGATCTTGGCCGTCTGGCCCCGGGTCGAATTGTTGCCGGGGCGGAAGTAGGGCCGGTTGCCTGGCGCGACGCATGGTTCACCCGCGCCACCACAGGGGTAGCCGCCGATGATCCCCCGGCTGGCGACCCGCTCCACCCACAGGTAGAAGGTGTTTGCGGGCGGCACATCCGCGAAGGTCTGTGCGGTCGGAGTCTCGCTCCACCCGGCGCTGTTGCTGACCACCTTGGCGAGTTGCCCCCGCGTGACGTTGTTGTTCGGGCGGAAGTAAGGCCGGTTCGCCGGGGCTA
>JBBSEL010000320.1:0-5393 GCA_038239755.1 Chloroflexia bacterium
ATAGGCCAGGCCCCGGTTCAGTTGCGCGCTGGCATATTGCGGGCGGATGAGCAGGGCCTCGTTGAAGTCAGCCAGGGCGTGGGTGTAGTCCTTCTGCTGGTAGTAGACGACCCCCCGATTGTTGTAGGCTTGCTCAAAATTGGGCTTCAATTCGATGGCCCGATTGAGGTCGCCCAGCGCGAGGCTGTAATCGCCCTGATCGGCGTAGACGTGCCCGCGCCCGGCATAGGCATCGGCGTTGGTCGGATCCAGTTGGAGCGCCTGGTCGAAATCGGCGAGGGCTTTGCCGAGATCGCCGGTGGTGCGGTAGGCCACACCCCGGTTGACATAGGCGAGGGCAAACCCGGCGTTGCGCTGGATCGCCTGGTCATAATCGGCGATGGCGCGGGTATAGTCCCCGGCGGCGGCATAGCCAGCGCCCCGGTTGAAGAACGCTTCCGCGCTCACCGGCTGCCCCTGGAAATAGACCCAGACCACGACGGCGAGCACCGCCACCAGCACCAGCGCAGCTTGCACCCGGAGCCGCCGGTAGGGTGGTAACCGCACCGGCCTCCCGGCTGTCTCAAACTGTACGTTGTCCCGATCCATGCGCCCTCGATCTCTACGCCGCGTGTGGGTTGAACAACTGACCCAGTGATCATACACGTTTAGGCCGTTTTTGCCCAGGGCCTTACTCTGCCCCCGATTCCGGCGGCTCCGCGTTGGTGTCTAGCCACTGGGTGGTCACCGCCGCCAGGTCTGCCGCCGGGCCATACTGGACGGTGCAGGGGGGCAGGGAGTTGAGGAAGGTGCTGCCATAGCGTTTGCTGACCACGCGCCGGTCGAGCACGGCGACCACACCGCGCGCCTGCTGGTGGCGCAAGAGCCGCCCATAGCCCTGCTTGAAGCGCAGGATGGTCTGGGGCAGCGAATATTGCTGGAAGGCATCATCGAACTGCTCGCTGCGGGCGGCGAAGATCGGGTCGCTGGGCACATTGAACGGCAGCTTGGTGATCGCCAGCACGCGGAGATGGTCGCCCAGATTGTCCAGGCCATCCCAGAACGTAGACGTGCCGAGCAGGACCGTGCGAGGGGTGCGGCGGAAGCGTTCGAGCAGTTGGCGGCGCGATCCGTCGAGGTTGTGGCCCAGCACCAGCAGCCCGGCCTCTTCCAGCGGGCGGACGATGCCCTTATAGGTGGCCCGCAGGGCGCTGTGCGAGGTGAACAGCACGAGGGTGCGCCCGTCGGCGGCGAGGCACAGGCTGATCAACGCCTGCTCCAGGGCGCGCTGGTAGCCCGGCTGGTTGGGTTCGGGCAGGTCTTCCGGCACGTAGAGCAAGGTCGGGGGCGTGTCGCCGCTGGGGGCGCTGATCTGGAGTTCCTGCGCCGAGTGGAAGTTCAGCCGTTCGCGCATGTAGGCGAAATCGCCCTCGGTGCTCAGCGTGGCTGAGGTCATTATGACTGTGTCTTTGGCGCGGAACAGGTAGCGATCTAGCAGATCGCCCACATGGAGCGGGGCACAATGGAGGGTGAGCGTGCCTTCGCGGGCGTTCGCCGCCAGCCAGTAGATCGCCCCCTCGCTGGGGTGGGCCAGCGCCGCGTCTAACCGGCTATGGAGGCTGTAGCCGGTGCGCCAGAGGGTGCGGCCCTCCAGCAAGGCATCGGTCACGTCGGGTGTGCCCGCCGCGTCGGTGGCCTCCACCGCGTCGAGGATCGCGCCTAGCGTGTCCAGCACATCGCTCCAGACCCGCTTCAGCCCATCCCAATGTAGCTCGATTTCGCTCCAGCCGGGCTGGCGGCGCAGGGTGGGGGTGATCCGCAGGCGCTTGTCGAACTCGTTGTGCTCAGCGCTGTTCTGCTCCAAAAAGCTGACCATGCGCAGGAACAGGTCGGCGGCCCCGTTGCGGGCGCGGTCGCAGGCGGCCTGGATCGTCGCCCCGGCCTCTTCCACTGCGACCAGGAGGGCTGGGTTGCCACGGGCGCGGGCCGGGCCGACCCCGGTGCCCAGCCCTGCGACCGGTGCGGGCACGTCCAGCCCCGCCCGCAGCTCGGTCAGGAACCCGGCGAAGCGGTCGGCATCAAGCGGGTGGCTCAGCGCGTTCAGATAGTCGAACAGCATCTCCTGATCGACCCGGTAGCCCAGGTGTTCGGTCGCTTCTTCTTCCAGGCGGTGGGCTTCGTCCACGATCAGGTGCCGATATGGGGGTAAGAGGGTGTGCCCGCTGGCGATGTCGGCCAGCAACAGCGCGTGGCTGACCACCAGCACATGGGCCGCCTCGGCCTGCCGCTCGGCACGGTAATAGAAGCACAACCCCTTCTGGTTATAAACACACTCATGCAGCGGGCAGCCTTCTTCGCTGACCGCCAGGCGCGTCCAGGTCGTCGGCTCGTTGTTGATCAGCAAGAGTTCGGCCCGGTCGCCGCTGGTCGTGCGCGGCAGCCAGATCAGCACCTTGACCAGCATCCGTAGCTCGTCCAGGGTGGTCGGGTTGCGCTTGCGGAAGCTGGTCCAGCGGCGCAGGCAGAGGTAGCTTTCGTGGTCTTTCAGCCGGGCGCGGCGGAACGGCGGCGGGGGCGCGGCGGGGCTGGGGGTCGCTTCGGGTGCCCGCCGCGCCTCCTTGCGCTTGCGGCCCAGTTGGGCGGTGGCTAGCGCCTGGGTCCAGGCGTCGGCGGTGGCGACATCGGCAGCGGGGGGAACATCGGCCAGGGCCGCCTGAAGCGCGGGCAGGTCGCGCCCATAAATCTGGTCTTGCAAGTTGGTCGTGCTGGTGGCGATGACGACCCGCGTGTTGTTCTGGATGGCGAACTGCACGGCGGGCAGCAGATAGGCCAGCGATTTGCCCGTGCCGCCATCGGCCTCGATCAAGAGGTGGCGGCGCTCGTTGAAGGCGCGGGTGACGGCGCGCAGCATCTCCACCTGCTGGGGGCGATGCTGGTAATCGGGGAAGGCCCCGGCGACCCCGCCGCCCGGCTCCAACGCCCGCACCAGGGCGGCTTCGTCCAGCGGCTGCACGGCGTTGGTCGGGGGTAGCTCCAGCGGCTCCGGCAGGAGGGGAGCCTGGATCAGGCCCAGGTCCAGTTCGGTCTGGCTGATCCCGGCGGCCTGGAGCTTGGCCCGAATACTGGCGCTGTTGAGGAACCCGGCGCGGGCGGTTTCGCGCTCCACTTCCTGGAACAAGAAACGCAGGGGCCAATCGCTGCTGGCCGTGGCGCGGTTGATCTCGGCCAGCACTTCCAGCGGCAGTTCGCCCAGCCGGGCCACCAGCGCCTCGAACACATGCATCGCCAGCACGGCATCGGCCTGGGCGCGGTGCTGCACCGGGGCGGGCACGTTCAGCGCCGCCGCCACCCCGACGAGGTTGTAGACCGGCAGGTCGGGCAGCAACAGCGTTGCCAGCTCGAACGTGTCGTAGGCCCGGTTGCGGGTCCGCACGCCCTGGCGGTGCAACAGTTGGAGATCGATCTCGATAGAGTGGCCGATGATGCAGCAGTCGCCCAGGAAGCGCAGCAGCGCCGGGGCCACGTCGAACAGGCGCGGGGCGTGTTGCACCTGCGGCCAGGTGATGCCGGTCAGGACGCTCACCTTATAGGGGATCGGTTGGCTGGGCCGGATAAAGCTTTCCCAGCGGTCCAGAATCTGCCCGTCGCGGAACTTGACCGCCCCCACTTCGATAATCTCGTCGCTATCCGCCCGCAGGCCGGTGGCCTCGGTGTCCAGCGCTACATAGGTGCGTCCCACCGGACACACTCCAATCTAGGGGTCAGTCATTAGTGGTTTGTGGTTAGTGTTTTGTTATCAGTAGCCAGTGACCTACCTTTGCCCTGGCCCAGAGTGTTTACGGGCAAGGAAAACCGAGAACTAACCACTAACCACTAACCACTAATGACTCGTCAATAGCCGCGCGCCGGGTCCACCTGATTGCGCAGGGGAGTTCCGTCCAGATAGCGGCGCAGGTTGTCGCAGAACAGGGCGGTGGCGCGGGCATTATAATAGGGGTTGCTGCCCGCCACATGGGGGGTGATCAGGACGTTGGGCAGGTGCCACAGCGGGCTGTCGGCGGGCAACGGCTCCGGGTCGGTCACATCCAACCCCGCCCCGGCAATCGTCCCGGCCTCTACCGCCGCGATCAAATCGGCCTGCACCACCAGCGGTCCCCGCCCGATGTTGATCAGCACTGCCGTGCGCCGCATCGCCGCCAGCGCCGCCGCATCGATCATCCCCCGCGTTTCGGTGGTCAGCGGCGCGGCCAGCACCACGTAATCGCTCAGCCCCAGCAGGGTAGGCAAATCGGCGGGGCCGTAGAACTGGGCGACCGGCTCGGCAGCGTCGCCCGGCTGCGGGGTGGCCCCGGAGTGGCGCAGCACCCGCACTTCCATCCCCAGGACGTGGGCGATCTGGGCGATACGGCGACCAATCGGCCCGTAGCCGATCAGGCCCAGCGTCTTGCCGTGGGCTTCGTCGGTGGTGTAGCGCACCCAGCGCCCGTCGTGCTGGTTGTGCATGGCCGTGGGGAAGCCGCGGGCGAAGGCCAGGATCATCCCGATGACATGCTCCCCGATAGGGATGGCGTGGATGCCGCTGGCGGTGGTCACGATCAGGTCGGGGCGGCGCTGGAACAAGCCCTGTTCGATCATGTGGTCGGCCCCGGCGCTGGAAAGCTGGATCCAGCGCAGCGCGGGCATAGCGTCGAGCCATTCGACCGGGAAGCGGAAGCTGAACAGGATCTCGGCCTGGGCCTGCACCGCGCCCAGCGCGGCCTCGTCCAGCCGTCGCCAGCCAGCGGGGGTGCCCGCGGTGCCGGGCGCGGCGGGGTCAGGTTCCATCGCCAGCAGCAGGCGCACCCGTGGATCGACCGCCCGGATCGCCGCCTGCTCCGGTGGGTCGAGGGCGAAGTTCACCAGGATCGGAGTCGTCGTGGGCGGATTGGACTCCGGCGCGGGGCCGGGGGCGGGGTGTGGGGGCGTGTCGTTCATAGCAACTCGAATCTAGGTTCGCGCAGTTGGTATTGTGTGCTGCACGCCGCCTATTCTACACGAAAGGCGGGCGAGATGCAAGAAGGCCCGGCGGTCTGACCGCCGGGCCTTCAGGTTTACGACTGGGGGAGGGGGCGAGACACCGCCCCCTCCTGGGGTGACACGACGTTACTGGTTCGCGGGCTGACCCGTCGCCGGGCGGGCCGGAGGGGCCGCCGGGGTCTGGCAGTTGGGGAAGAAGGCGGCAGCCGCGATCTTCGCCATCTGGCCGCGAGTGGCGTTGTTGTTCGGGCGGAAGTAGGGGCGGTTGCCCGGCGCGACGCACGGCTCAAAGGCGCTGGAGCCGCAGGGGTAGCCCTGGATGATACCCCGGCTCGCCATCCGCTCGATGTAGACGTAGAACGTGCTGCCCGGCGGCGCATCCTGGAAGGTCTGGCTGG
>JBBSEL010000321.1:0-5366 GCA_038239755.1 Chloroflexia bacterium
ACAGGGCCAAGTGCCCGGGCGGCGGGATCGTCCAGGGGCGCAACCCCTCGCCCACCGGGGCGACCGTCACCCGGTCCATCAGCACCCCCAGGTCACGGGCATCGCCGGGCGGGCGGAAGGTGGGACTGGTCAGGGTCAGGACCAGATCGTCGGTGGGGGGACCAGTCCGCTCGACAAAGACGGTGTAATCTTGCAGATCGGAAGTGGTTTGCAGGGGAAAGACCTGGCTGCCCACGGTCAGGGTGATGGCGGGCGGGGGCAAGCCGGTTTCCGGCGGGCGGATCCCGCCCAGGCGCAGGGTGACATTGATCGGGCTGCTGCCCAGGCCGGGGATGACGATGCGGCTGTGGCTCCCGCTCCAGCGGTAGGTCAGCGGCGGGGTGGCGCTATTGTGCTCTTTGGCATAGAACGAAGACGGCCCATTCAACTCCCCGGTGTGCGGGCTGCTGACGAAGGCATCATCCGCCACCCCGCCCAGGTCCAGGGTGAACGGCGTTTTGACCTGCCAGGCCCCGACCCACAGGGCGAGGCTGCCCAGCAACAGGGCATACAAGGGCCACGCCCGCGCCGCCCGGCTCAGGGTGGTCGCCTCCTCTTTCAACCAATGGATCAAGATCGTGGGCATACCGTCAACTTTGTTCACCACAGAGGACACAGAGAGCACAGAGTTTTAGAGCGTCTCTGTGCTCTCTGTGTCCTCTGTGGTGAACATTCGTCATTTCAGATAGAACATGATGCGCCACCACCAGAGGGCCAGCGCGTTGACGATGAAGGTGCCCAGCACCAGCGGGAGCAAGATCGCCCCCGCCCGGCCCCGCTGGCGGAGCCATTCGAGCAGCGCGCCGCTGCCCAGCGCCACCAGCGGCAGGATGAACAGCGGGTAGCGGACATAGAGATTCAGGACTAACCCGACCACGGCATACAGCGCCGCCGCCACCGCCCAGCCAACCGACAGGCTCCGCAGCCGTCGCAGCATGGGCGTGATCGGCCCCGCCGCCAGCAAGCCGCACACCGTCCAGAGCAGCGGCCACGTCTTGTAATAGGCCCACGCCTCTTTCCAGAAGCCCCACAGCCCTTCCAGCACCTGGGCCTGGCGGCTGTAGACCCAGTAGGAGTAGAGATCGAGGCTGAGATCATTCACCGAGCCGCCGACCCGGATGCGGAACACCCCCGCCGCCTGGTTGCGGCGCTCGGCCTGGATCGCCGCCAGTTCGGTCAGTTCCGGCACGACCCAGTTGATATAATAGACCCCGAAGGCGATCAGCACTGCCGCAACGAACGCGCCGCCGACCAGCCACCAACTGCGCCACGGTCCCACCTGCTGACGCTGCCACGCCCACAGCACCAGGGTGATCGCCACCAGCACGGCAGTCAACTGCACGGTACCGGGGTGCGACATCAGCGCCAGGAACAGCACTGCCACCAGCAGCCCCCAGACCAGGGGCCGGTTCAGCCGCTCATAGCTCACCACCAGCACCGTCACCACCGCCAGTGTGGTCCACTGGGCGAAGACGTTGGCGGTGATGCCCCAGGAGAAGATCAGCACCGCCTGCGGAAAGGTGACAAACAGGATCGACGCCCACAATCCCGCCCGCCCGCTGCCCAATGCCCGCCGCGCCAGGAAATAGAGGAAGAACAGCGAGGTGGTATCGAGCAGCACGGTGAACACCCGCACGGTCAGGAAGCGGTCGTTCAGCAGCCACTGGATCGGGGCCATGAACATATAGACGGTGGGCAGGTAGAACGTCTTGTGGTTGTCCCATTCTGCCGAGTAGATGGTAAAGAGGAGGTGGCCGCCCAGCACCTCGATAAAGCGGTTGGCGTGGAAGCCCAGGTCGGGGATGAAGATCTCTGGGTGTTGCTGCCCGCCCAGGCGGGCCACGAACGCCGCCGCGAAGATGGTCAGCAGCGCCCGCCGCTCCCCGGCGGGCCAGCCGCTCCCGGCCCAGCGATAAAGCTGCGCCACCACCGGCCCGGCGAGGATGACCAGGGCATAGGTCAGCAGCAGCAACGGCGGCAGGAGGTCGGTGATCACCGTCAGCCAGGGCCGATCCCAGACGAGAAACGCCGCCGCCCCCAGGCTCCAGCCCACCCCGCCCAGCACCACCCAGCCCAGCGCCCAGCCCAGCCTCAAGAGCAGCAAGGCGACCAGCAGCGCCGACCCCAACAGGGGCATCACCTGGGCGATGGGCGGGATGATCCCCTTCTGCGGGGTGTCCACCGGGGTCACGTCCACGTTGAACAGGCGCACGCCGAGGACGCGGGGGTCGGTGGTCGGGGTGAACGGGGTGGTGGTGCGGATGGTCAGGCGCAGGTCGCCATTGGTCAGGTCGGGGTCGCGGGCCAGGTTAAGGGTGAAGGTTTTCGGTTCCGGCACCGGGTCAAAGGTCGCCACCAACCGCCCCGGTCCAAACGGGTCCGCCGGGTCTTGAACCCCCCGGCTGAAGACCTGCACCGGACCGGGCGGCGGGTAGCCTGCCGGGCGTGCCCCCGACAACTCGATCTGAACCTGCACATCCTGTCGCCCGATGCCGGGCAGCTTGACCACCGAATCCGGCCCGGTCCAGCGCCAGCGGCCATAACGCTGCACGGCGGGATCGGGCGATTTGAGCGTGTTCTGATCCGCCTCGGCGGCGTAGATCGCTTCAAAGTAGGGCCGGTCGGTCGGGCCGCCGACGGTGATATGGTAGCTGGGGCGCGCCTGATAGGCTGCCGCGATCAGCGCCACCGTCGCCAGGGCTACCAGATAGAGCGCCGGGCTAGCCAATGCCCGCGCCACTGCCCGCCCCTCCCCGATCACCCAGCCGAGGATCGGCACCCGCTCCACCCTGGCAATTATCGTTGCATCCTTACTCACCGGTCATGGTACCACCTGTGCGGGGCCAAGCGCGGCCCGGATGCGCCGCTGCAAATAGCCCAGCACGCGCAAAAAGACCGTCGCCCCCTGTTCCCAGCGATAGGTTGCGGCGATAAACGTCGCCCCCGCGTGGCCCATCGCCGCCGCTTCAGCGGGATGAGTTGCCAGGCGGGCCAGCCCGGCGGCGACCGCGTCGGGTGTGGACGGCACCAGCAGCCCGGTCTGCCCGTGCTGGATCGTGTCGCACGGCCCGCCCTCGGCTACGGCCACCACCGGCAGGCCCGCCGCTGCCGCCTCGATCACCGACAGGCCGAAGCTCTCCTGCACGCCGGTATGGACATAGATATCGGCGGCGGCGTAGACCTTGGGCAGGTCGGATTCGGGCACGAACCCGGCGAAGCGCACCGTGTCACCCAGGCCCAGGTCTGCCGCCAACCGTTCCAGCGCCGCCCGCTCCGGCCCCGCGCCGACGACCACGCCGCCGACCGGGGCACCTGCCGCCTGCGCCCCCCGCACGGCCTGGAGGAACCAGTCCACCCGCTTGCGGGGGTGCAAGTGATTAACGGTCAAGGCCACCTGCCGGTTGCCGAGGCCCCAGGCCGCCCGTTGCGCCGCCACCGCGTCGGGCGTGGGCGAGGCGAAATCGACCCCGTGCGGCAGCACGATGGCCCGGCGATCATACGCCTGCTGGAGCAGCCCCGCCGCGAACGGACTGTTGCCCAAGAGCGCATCGGCGGCGCGGACCATGCCCCGGTCCACCCCCTTGTACCCTGCCGCGACCGGGCCGAGCAGTGCCCCCAACGGCCCCAGGCGACGGCTGATCGCCGCCGTGTCGCTGTAGACGAAGCGCGGCGGCTCGTAGCAAAAGTAGAGGCAGGGGATGCGCCGCCGGGCCAGGGGCAACAGCACCCGCCGGGTCCACCACAGCGCGGGCAGGCTCGGCGGGCCGAAGAAGCAGAAGCCCTCGATCTGATCCAGTGGCGGCAGGCGGCGCAAGATCCACGGCCCCAACGCATACTCCAGCGCCGCGTCGGCGTAGTGCTGCCCGGTCCACTCCATCCGCCGCCCGGTTTCGATCAGGGTCACGCCGGGCGCGAGGTCGGGCGCGCAGGCCGGGGCCAGCCGGTGGGTCAGCAGCGTGACCGGGTGCCCGGCGCGGCTTACGTAATCGGCCAGCTTGAGGATCAGCCGCTCGGCCCCGGTCAGCTTCTTCAGCCGGGGGTAATAGAAGACAATCGCCATGCGCGGAGTATTACCCCCTACTCGGCGGCGTCGGCGGCCCCTGGCGTGCGCCCGGCCTCGTCCTGCGCGGCACCGTCGCTGCTGCCCGTACCCGTGCCCCGCTGTTCGGCTTCCTCGACCAGCATCACCGGGATGCCGTCGCGCACCGGATAGGCCCGCCCGCACTCTTCGCAGACCAGGAAATCGCCGTCCACATGCACCTTGGCGTGGTCCACCGGGCAGACCAGGATCGCCAGCAAATCATCGGGCACCTTATTTTCGGTCGAAGTTGCCATTTATGTCTCCTCCTCAAAAGCTGATGGTTGATTATTTCCCACGCGGTTTATAGATGAATTCCACATTGCGCTGGTCCAGCACGTAGGCGGCGCGCAGCGCATCCTGGATACACGGCGACACATCGCCCTGGTCCGACAGGCGCTCCTTGCACGGCACCCCGGCGGCGGGCGGGGCCGTGTTGAAGATATCGACCCGCAGCACGACCAGGCTGAACGCCTGCTGCCGGATCGCCGCCACCAGCGCCGACTCGTCCCAGCGCCCGAAGAACGTGGCGTGGGTCTGCGTGAACGGGTCGGTGCTCCACAGCCGCTTGTGGGCGTTGAGCAGCAGCCCCACATTGTCGCTGTACACCATGCCGGGATCGTTGGTCACATACTGGGTGACGTTGCGCCAACCCTCGGCCACGCTGGCAGGCGGCACCCGCAACTCGTAGCCCATCCACCCCGGTGTGCGATACAGGTCGCCCACCTGCAAGGCCAGTACCACCAGAATCACCGCCGCTGCCCCATGCCCCACCGCTCCCGGCAGCCGCCGCAGCCCGGCGATGACCAGCCCGAACCCCAGGCACCCCGCCGCCGCCCATTCTAGCAGATGATTGTGGTTGCCGCCCAGCGTCCCCACCCCCGTCGCCGCCCCCAGGCTGAGGACGAGGTAAGCGGCGAGGAGGATCGGGGCGTGGGGAGCACCACCCCTCACCCCTGTCCCCTCTCCCCGCTCACGCGGAGGAGAGGGGGACTCCGCCCCAGCCACCATGTGTTGTTCATCAGACAGTATTGCATCGGCTGATGAAACTGCTCCGGCGCGAATAGACGACGGAGGTTCGGGCCGAGTCCCCCTCTCCCTCCCAGGGAGAGGGGACAAGGGTGAGGGTAGGATCCCCCCCCCCCCCCCCCCCCCCCCCCCCCCATCCCCAAACCCCGCGCCCGGAATTGCCCTCAACCCCACCCCCCCCCCCCGCCCGCACGCGCCGCGCAAATCGCGCACCAAGCCC
>JBBSEL010000322.1:0-5364 GCA_038239755.1 Chloroflexia bacterium
CCGGGATCCTGGTGGCCGGCAGAGGCAGGGCCGAACTGGAGGGCCAACCCACAGCGCGCCACCAGCGGGATGGTCGCTTTCATCCCCTCCCGCGCCGCTTCGGCCCCGGCTTCCAGGCCCGATAGCAGGCTGCGGTTGGCGGCTGCCGCCCCGGCCAGGGCGTGCGCTGCCGGGTCGAGCGCATCGAGAATGGTCTTATCGCCCACGCGGCAGCGCCCGCGCCGGGCCACCGCATCGCTGGCCGCGCCGACCATGCGGGCCAGGTCGGCCAGGGTGAGCGTGTCGTTGGCCCGCGCCGCGATCCCGGCAGCGATGAACGCCGCGCTGTATAACGGCCCCGACGCCCCGCCGACGGTCGCCACCAGCGTCATCCCGACAGAGCGAAACAGGATCGCCGGGGTGGTGGGCGGCGCGGCCAGCACTTCTTCACGCACACTCTGAAAGCCGAGCGCCATGTTCCGGCCATGATCGCCGTCGCCGATGGCCGTATCCAGGCGCGTCAACTCCTCCGCATGGGTGTGCATGGTCCCGGCCAGATCGCAAATCATGGCGCGCAGTACGTCGAATGTTAGCACTTCGCTCATTGACATCTTTGTCCTCTCGCGCCCGCTGTCTGTTCCGCCATTATACTACGGTTGTCAAATCTGCGCGCATCCTGATCACGCTACTATGCGTTGTAATAATAAGGGTTTGCGTCGGCGCAGCGTCGCCGGGCGATCCGGGTGATTGATCAGCGCAAAGCGCATGGTACCCTGGCAGTAGCCGGGAATTCGAGGGCGTGAAACTTGCTACGAATAAATGACTTGTTGGCAGTGTTAATTAAATACGAATGGGACCCTTGGCCGCTATTTCGTCTTTTTAAGAGTTCAGGTTCATGATCGATTGGTCCCCTGCCGACCGCACGCTGTTACGCGCGCTGTTGCCTGCTCCCCTGTTCCGGGATCTAGAGCAAACCGAATCCCCCACCCGCGATGTCCTGGCGACTGTCTGCGGTCGGCTTGAAGTCGCCCTGGCCGCCGTGGTGCCCTTTGTGCCCACGCCGGTGATCGACCTGCACATGATCCAGCCGGAACGCGGGCGGGTCAGTAGCCTGGCGCTGACCGGCACCGTGCTGGCGGCGGACCTGTCTGGCTTCACCGCGCTCTCCTCGCGCCTGGCGGTGGCCGGGCGGGGCGGCAGCGAAGAGATCAGCGCCCTGGTCAACCGGCTGTTCGCCGCCTTGCTCGAAGAAGTGTATGCCCACGGCGGCGGCGTGATCCAGTTCGGGGGCGACGGGCTGACCGCGTTCTTCGACACCCGGCGCGCCGGGGTCCACCACGCCGCGTTGGGCTGCGCCGCCGCCCTGGCGATGCAGGCCCGCATGGCGGCATTTACGGCGGTGCCGACCAGCCTGGGGCCGTTCCCTCTACGCTTGCGGATCGCAGTGCATAGCGGCAGGTTGTTCGCCGCCGAGGTGGGCGACGCCAGCCACACCGAACTGGTGGTGACCGGGGCGGTGATCAACCAGGTGGTGGCGGCCCAGGAGTTGGCCGCGCCGGGCGAGGTCATTATCTCGGAAGAAACGCACCTGGCGCTGACCGACCCAGAGGTCCAACCGGCGGGCGAGGGCCTCTATCGCCTGCGCCGCCTGACCGGGCGGATCGCGGCCCCGGCCTCGTTCCGCGTCTTCTGGGAGCCTGACCCGCCCAGTATCGACACCATCCGCACGCTGCTGGCCCGGATTCGCGCCGTGCAGCCGTTCATGCCCCACATGCTGCCCGACCGCTTCTTGCGGGTGAACGCCGAAGGTGGCGAGTTCCGCCCGGTCACCGTCTTCTTCGCCCGCTTCTATTCCCTGAGCAAGATCCTGGCGCTGCTGGATCTACCGGCGGGGGTGGACCAGAATACCTCGCTGGTGGGCCAGGTGCTCAACAGCTACTACACCCGCACCCAGGCGGTCGTCCATCACTACGGCGGCACGATCAACAAGGTCGATATGGCGAGCTTCGGCAACCGGGTGCTGGCCCTGTTTGGCGCGCCGGTGACCCATGAAGACGATCCCTCCCGCGCGGTGCAGGCCGCGCTGGCCTTGCGTTCGGCCCTGGCCGATGCCGATCTCGAAGTCGCCACCCTGCTGCACGAGTGGAGGAAGGTGCATCCGGCCCACCGCCAGAACCTGCGGGCGCTCAGCCGGGGCTTCCCGCAACGGATCGGCATCGCCGGGGGCACCGTGTTCGCCGGGATCATCGGCAACTCGCAACGGCATGAATACACCGTGATGGGCGAGACGGTCAACCTGGCGGCGCGCCTGTTGCCCGCCAGCGCCGAGGGCGAGGTCTTGCTGACCTCAAACACCTATCGCGCCGTGCGACACATGGTCGAGTCCACCCCGCTGTCGCCGCTGTTGCTCAAAGGGTTCAGCCAGCCGGTGCCGGTCTTCCAGGCGATCCAGGAACGGCTGGTCACCCAGAATCTGCGCCGGGGGACCCCGCTGGTGGGCCGGGCCGCCGAACTGGCCCAACTTACCACCCTGGCCTATCGGGCGCTGGGCACCGAAGCCGCCGGGCAGGTGGTCGCGCTGGTCGGTGATCCGGGGGTGGGCAAAACCCGCCTGATCGAGGAGGTGCTGGACGGGATCCAGGCCGACAACCCGCTCTTGCTCCTGGTGCGCGACATCTGCCAGAGCTATGAACAGCCGATCCCCTATGCCCCCATCGGACGGTTGCTGCGCCAACTGCTGCACCTGAGCTTCGTCGGCACCCCGCAAAGCCAGGCCGAGGCGGTGCAGCAGCAGCTTGAGGTGCTGGTGCCCCACTGGAGCCGCTTCGCCCCGTTGCTCGGCCCCGTGCTGAACGTGCCCATTGCCGATACCCCCCTTACCGCCGGGCTGACCGCCGAACAGCGCCGCGACCGGCTCCATGATCTGGTCGTGATGATCGTCTTTGCCCTGGCCGCCCATCTCCCGCTGGCGATCAGCATCGACGACCTGCAATGGGCCGATGCCTCCACCCTGGAGTTGATCCGGCGGCTGGGAAGCGAGTTGGCCGGGCAATCAATCCTCCTCTTGCTGATCCATCGCCCAACCCCCAGCTTCAGCGAACCGTGGTGCGAACTCGACCATTGCGCGGTGATCCCGTTAAACGAACTGGATGCCGCCGAAAGCGCCGACCTGTTGCGGATTTTGCTCGACGGGGAGCCACCGCCTGAGTTGCAACCCCTGGTCGCCCGCACCGATGGCACGCCGCTGTTTCTGGAGGAGACGGTGCGCTATCTGCTGGAGGCAGGCATTTTGCAGCGCAACGAGGCGGGGGGCTGGGTGACCACCCAGGCGCTGGACAGCATCACCATCCCCAACCGGGTGGAGCAACTCATCGTCGCCCGCCTGGACCGGCTCGGTGAAGACACACGCACCCTGGCCCAGATGGCAGCGGTGATCGGTCCGCGCTTCTCTGTGCCGTTGCTGAGCGTCATCGCCCCCCAGCACAGCAATATGGAACGGCAATTGGACGAGTTGGTCGCCGCCACCATCCTCGTGCGCGAAGAGGGCAGCACGCCCCCCGCCTACCAGTTTAAACACGCGCTGATCCGCGAGGTGACCTATAGTAGCTTGCTCTTTGCCCGCCGCCGCGCCCTCCACGCCCAGGTCGCCGCTGCAATCACGCAGACCTATGCGCCCGATCTGGAGAACCACCAGGCCGTGCTGGCCCAGCACTACCACCACGCCGAACAATGGGAACAAGCACTGCCCCACTTCATCACCGCCGCCCGGCAGGCGCAAGCGGGCTACGCCCCCAGCGAGGCGCTGGCCCTATACGAACAGGCCCTGGCGATTGTGCTGCGGCGCGAGTGGGCAGCGATCCAGGCCGACCGCGCCACTCTCACCACCCTCTATGAAAACCTGGGCGATATGCTGGCCCTGACCGGCGACTACACCCGCGCGCGGGAACAGTACGAAGAGTTGTTGCGCCTGCTGGACGATCATGCGGCGGAGTATACCGTCCAACGGGCGGCCATGCAGCGCAAGATCGGCAGCACCTACGAGCATCAGGGCGACCTGGAACATGACCTGAGCTGGCTGGCCCGCGCGGCGGCGACGATCAATACCACGCCACCCAGCGAAGAGGCGAAGATCGAACACGCGGCGATCCTCAGCGACACCGGCTGGGTCCACTTCCGCCAGGGCGGGCTGGACGAGGCGCAACGATACCTGGAACAGGCATTGGCCCAGGTGGCCCCCCTGCCCGCCTATGCCGACCAGGCCCAGATCTACAACCGGCTGGGCGGCGTCGCCTGGACGCGGGGTGAGATGGAGCAGGCCCGCTATTATGTCGAGCAGTGCCTGGTGGCGAGCGAACGCAGCGGAGACCCCGTCGGCCAGGCGCGGGCGCTGAACAACCTGGGCATCCTCACCGGCAGTCAGGGCCTCAGCGACGAATCGATCCGCTACGGTCTCCAGGCCATCGACATCAACGAGCAGATCGGACGCCGCCGCGAACTCGCCACCGCGGCGATCAATGTCGGGTGGGCCTTCTATGACCGGGAAGAATACCCGCAGGCGCAACGCTACTTTGCCCAGGCGGTGAAGCAATCCGCCGAAGTCCGCGACACCTATCACCAGATGCTGGCGCTGCTGGGCCTGGGGCGGACGCTGATGGAGATGGGCCGCTTAGAGGAGGCGGCGACGGCCAGCCAGCAGGGGCAGATCATCGCGCTGCAATTGCACCTCCCCAGCGAGGAGTTGGAAAGCCATGTGGCCCTGGGCGAGATTGCCTTGCTCCAGGACGACCGCGCCACCGCCATCGATGCCTGGGAGCAAGCCCGCCCCCTCGCCACCGACCCCCATACCGGTGAGTATGGCCGGTTCCAGCGGCTGGAAGCGCGCATCGCCCATGCGCAGGGGCAGACCGCGCAGGCAGTGCAAACGCTGGCCGCCAGCGAAGCATTATTCACCCAACTCAACAACCTGCCGGAAGCCGCCCGCAGCCGCAAACTGCGCGAAAGCCTGACCGACGCCGAAGCCCCCCTGGCCTAAACGGCGCAGCAGCACAGGCAACACCAAAGGCGGCGGGCATATGCCCACCGCCTTTGTCATGTTATCCGCTGCTGCGAATTTATGATAAGCGTTTAGCTGAATTCTGTTTTCTGTTTTCTGACCCCCGATTACGGCTCGTTAAGTAAGATCTGCGAGGTGGACGCGGTGGAGAGGTTTTGCGACGGGATCGATCCGGCCCAGAGGCGGTTCGTTCCGGCCCACAGCGACGCGCCTAGCGTCCACGAGGTCGAGAGGCTCCCCTCCCACACTCGCGTCGTGCCGTCCCACACCCGTGTCGTGCCGTCCCACACCCGTGTCGTGCCATCCCACACCCGTGTCGTGCCATCCCACAC
>JBBSEL010000323.1:0-5363 GCA_038239755.1 Chloroflexia bacterium
CATCCTGACCGGCGGCCCTGGCCCCGGCAAGACGACGACCCTGCGCGCCATCATCAAGCTGATGATCGCCCGCAAGCACAGCGTCGTCCTGGCCGCGCCGACGGGCCGCGCCGCCACGCGCCTGGAAGAGACGACCGGCGCGCCCGCCCGCACCCTCCACCGCCTGCTCGACCTCCACCCCACCTCCAACGGCGAATATGGCCGGGGCACCCAGATCGACGCCGATTTGGTGATCGTAGACGAAGCCTCGATGATGGACCTCCTGCTGGCCCAGGCGCTCCTCCGCGCCGTGCCGCCGGGGGCGCATGTGCTGCTGGTGGGCGATCCCGACCAGTTGCCGTCGGTCGGTGCGGGCAACGTGCTGCAAGACCTGCTGAACAGCCAGGCTGTGCCGACGGTGCGCCTGACCACCATCTTCCGCCAGTCGGAGGAGAGTGGCATTGTCGGCAACGCCCACCTGATCAACGCCGGGGAGATGCCCCAGGTCAAGGGCTTCAAGGATTTCTTCTTCCTCTCCGAAAGTGTGGCCGAGGACGCCGCCGCGACGACCGTAGACCTGGCCTGCCGCCGCCTACCGGCCAAATATGGCTGCGACCCGTTCGAGGATGTGCAGGTCATCACCCCCACCTACCAGGGACCGGCGGGCGTGGACGCGCTGAACGTGCGCTTGCAGGAGCGGCTAAACCCCGCCGCGCCGGGCAAGGGCGAACGGCGTTTTGGCGAACGGATCTTCCGCGAGGGCGACAAGGTGATGCAAGTCAGCAACGATTACGACCGGCAAGTCTACAACGGCGACATCGGGCGCATCGTCATGATCAACGCCGAGGAGCAGATGGTCCGCGTGCTGTTCGACAACGAATGGAGCGCCGTCTACACCTTCTCCGAGCTGGACGAACTGACCCACGCCTACGCCATTTCGGTCCACAAGAGCCAGGGCAGCGAGTACCCCGTCGTCGTCATGCCGCTCCTACGCGCACATGGCCGCCTCCTCCAGCGCCACCTGCTCTACACCGGCATCAGCCGCGCCCGCCAACTGGTCGTCCTCGTCGGCGAACCCGATGCCCTGCGCCGTGCCGTCGCCACCACCTCCTCCTCGCAACGCAACACCGGCCTCCGGCGGCGATTAGCCGTCTAGATAGGGGCAACCTGCTGAACGGATCTCTAGCCTAGCTATGGCGCTTGCCCGATCTCCCGCTGTCGCTGTAGGGGCGAGCGGCGCTCGCCCTGTTTGGGTGTCCTGCATGTTGGCGCGACCTATAGCTGCGGCGGAACAGGCGCGGACACCCGACCAGGGCGTCTTGCCAGACGCCCCTACGCCAGCAGGGAACGACACCCCCACATTCGGGCTGGGCAACGGTTATGCCGTGCCCGATCCACCTATTGTAGGATATGCTCTGTCCATGGATGGTCGGGTCGCCCCCAGACATTGGGGACACGTCAATCGCCTTGACGCGATCTCCGCTTTTCGGTATGCTACAGGGGCAACGAGGGAGCGGTTGGGTCCCGGTGGGCTCCGCAGTCTTCAAAACTGTCTGGGCGTCGCTAAGAACGGCGTCGGTGGGTTCGACTCCCATGCGCTCCCGCCCCCTGGCGGCCTGCGGGCCGTACTTGAACCGACCGAACGGCCCGTCTCTGCACCAGGAGCGGGCCGTTTAGTACGGGGAACCCATTGCCGCCCGCCGGGTCCCATGCTATAATAGGCCAGCGAGCAGGCGAATAGAAGCAGGCTGAGAGAAAACACGAGGGAAGCGATGCCATCATTGACCGGCGTGGTGCTGACCGAGATCGTAGGCCGGGATGTCATCTCCTGGCGGGTGACGCCCGATGCGTTCCATGAGCTGACCTATTCAATCGATACGGCAGACGTGCCGGGCGTGGTCGTCATTGATGGCCGGGGGCGGATCGAGGACGCGCTGGTGATCCGCTATGCCCCGGCCAACAAGACCATTGTGCAATTCAAGACCCGCACCGACTTCTATGCCCTGCTCTATCGCCGCAATAACTTTGTGGAAGAAAACACCGGGGATTACGTCTACGACGACTCCTGGCGCTACCAGGGGCAGCGCTTCCAGAACTGGTTCTTTCCGCAGGGGACGCAATTCGACCTGCTGATCCCGGCAGCCCTGGAACAGCAATGTGGCTGGTGGCAGGGCCAGGTGATGATCTCGCAGGTGTCCCCCGGCCTCACCATTCAGGCCAAGTACCGGCTGGACGGAGCCAACGCCGCACCCCCACCCCCCGACACCCCCTTCGATTTCGTCCACGTCTTGCGGCAACTCGCCCCCCCCGATGGGGACGAGGCCGCCACCCTCCTGCGCATGACCGCCAGGGTGCCCGAGTTCGACACCCTCCTGGCGGGATCGACTGCGCTGCGGGCACTGCTCACCCAGGATCTGGCCGTATGAGCGGCGTCCCTGGCATGAGCGCGCAGTTGTGGTACTTTGCCTATGGGGCGAACATGGCCGCAAGCAAGCTGGTGGTGCGCGGCATCGCCCCCAGCCGGAGCGTGGCCGCCGCCCTGCTCGATTGGGTGCTGCGGTTCAACCATCCCGGCACGCCACCCCGCGAACCGGTGTTCGCCAATATCGATCCCGCCCCCGGCGCGACCGTCCACGGCGTGGCCCACGCGATCAGCCCCGCTGAAGCCGCCGCCCTCGACCGCTTCGAGCAAAGCTACCACCGGGTGCCAGTCACCCTCCACCTCGCCGACGGCACCACCGTCGCGGGTTTCGCCTACCAGACCGACCGGCCCTGCCCCCAAGGGGTGCCCTCCGCCCGCTACCTGGGCCTCTTGCTCGAAGGTGCCCATGCCTACACGCTGCCCGCCGCCCTGATCACCCAACTTGAAGCCTTGCTGACCACCGCCCCTCGTGACTCGCTGAGCCGGGGAGCACACTGGGAGGCGGGGGAAGCGTAGGATACCACAAAGGCACGAAGGCTAATCGTTCTTCGTGCCCTTCATGCCCTTCGTGGTGTCCCTATAGCAGATAGCGCCGCACCGCCGTGACCAGATGCGCGCCGGTGACCAGTTGGATCGGCTTGCCTGCCGCCCAGTCCTGCGCCGCCCCGGTGAAGCCGCTGGTGGTGATGAAAAAGCCGTGCGCCGCGTGGGTATGCATCAGCGTGCCGTAGAAATCGCGCAGGGCCGGTGCCCCGACGTTGCCGCTGTAGCGTTTGCACTGGGCGATCACCAGCACCCCGTTGTGCCGCATGGTCAGGTCTACCCCTTCGTCGCCCGTCTTGCCCTGCACCCGCACCTGCTCATAGCCCATCGCCTCCAGTAGCACCCGGCAAAAATGCTCAAAATCTGCCGGGGTCAACGCGCGAATAACGATCAAGATCTGGGCGTCAGGGTCATCGGGATAGAAGGTCAAGATCCTGCTCGGCAGCGCGATCTGGATGCTCCCTGGACGGTGGCCCGCCGGGCGGCGCGGATCGACCGAGGCGGCGGGATCGGTTATGGATGGCAACAGGGTCGTGAGCCGGTCGGCCAGGGGAACAGACGGCGACGCCAGGCGCGGGGCCGGGTTGACCGGACGCGGCACGGGCGGCGGGTCGGACGCTGCCGGGGCCAGGGTGGCAAGGACGAGCAGCCCCCCCGCCGCCGCCAGCAAGAGCAGCCCCCCGCTGACGGTGAAAAACCAGGACAGCCCGTTCAGCGCCTGCACCAGCCCGACCAGCAGCAAACACAGCCCGATCAGCCCCGCCCCCCCGGCCACCACGCGGCGGATCATCGTGCCCTCCGGTCGGCCAGCACCACCTGCGCCGCGTTGCGCCCCGATGCCCCGGCCACCCCGCCGCCGGGGTGCGTGCTGGCCCCGGTCAGGTAGAGGCCGGGGACGGGGGTGCGATAATAGGCCAGTTCGGGCAGCGGGCGCAGCATGAACATTTGGTCCAGGCTCATATCCAGGTGCATGATATTGCCTTGCACGAAGCCGACATTGCGCTCCAGGTCCAGAGGCGACTGGATGTACACGCCCTGCACGCTGTCGCGCACGTTCGGGGCATAAGCCACCAGAGTATCCAGCAGCCGCTCGGCTTCCTGATCGCGGATAGCATCCCACCGCGCCGCGCCGCCATCGGCCAGCGTATAGGGGTGATACTGCGCCCAGATATAGAGGCCGTGCTTCCCCGGCGGGGTGATCGTGCCGTCGAGCGCCGAGGGGGTCATCACCACCAGCGCCGGGTGACGGGCCGGATGCCCCCCCGCCATGTCGTCATAGGCCGCCTGCAAGTATTCGACGCTGGGGCAGATCAGTTGCATCCCGGCGTGGGGGTTGGCCCCGTCGGCGGGCGGCGCGGCGGTGTAGGCGGGCAGCGCGTCCACAGCACAGCGGATGGTCATGCCGATGCCGTTCCCGGTGCGGATCGCCCCCACCTTGGTCCGCAGGTCGGCGGGGAGGGCATCGGGGGGCAAGAGCCGTAGCAAGGTCGTCTGCACATGGGCGTTCGAGACGACCGTTCGCGCCGTGATCCGTTCGCCCGACACCAACCGCACCCCCGCCACCTGCCCGCGCTCTAGCAAGATCTCCTGCACCGCCGACTCGGCCCCCAGCCGCACTGTGCCGCCATGATGCTCCAGGCAACGAACCAGCGCCGTCGCCAGTTGCCCCGACCCGCCGACAGGCCGGGTCAGCCCGACCATATGATAGATCGCCACCGACCCCAGCAGCGCCCCGCTACCCACCTCCGACGGCGGCGGCCCGCTTTGCGCCGCCAGCCAGGCCAGCGCGGCTCGTAATTCCGGCGTCTCGAACGTCTCCTCCAGCAGCCGCCCATAGGGGATCATCGTCTTGCGCAGCAGTTCCAGCCCGGTCATCGTCGGGTCGCTGCGCCCGGCCATCATATCGCGGGCTGTCGTCGCGGCGATCCGGCCCACCAGCGCCCCCGGCGTCGGCGGAACCTGGAACGCCTCGAATACCGGACGGTTGAAGTGCGCCCAGGCGACCATGAACTGGCGGTAGGTCGCCGCGTCGCGTTGGGACCAGGCAGCGATCGATTGGCACGTCCGGTCCAGGTCACGGTAAAAGGTGAGGCTCTTGCCGTTCGGGAACGGGGCATAGGCCCACGGATCGTGCCGCATGTATCGGAGGCCAAAGCGGGCCAACTCCAGTTCGCGCACCACCGGGGTCAGGTGGATCAGCACATGGAAGGTGCTGCACGTATCCAGCGTGTAGCCGGGGAACAATTCTTCGCTGTTGACCGCCCCGCCGGGCCGCGTCCGCCGGTCGCAGACCAGCACCCGCTGCCCGGCCTGCGCCAAATAGGCCGCACAGACCAGCCCATTGTGTCCCGCGCCGATAATGATTGTGTCGTAGTCCATAGGGGTTGAGGAGGTTTGAGGTTTGAGGTTTGAGGTACGA
>JBBSEL010000324.1:0-5356 GCA_038239755.1 Chloroflexia bacterium
CTTGGTGGGGATAATGACCGAACCGGGGGTCCAATCGGTGACATTCACCCCCCACAACCGTAGCCGGGCACCATCGGGCGTCACCAGGTGGCCGTCCCGCACGGTGACAAAGCCGTCGCGCCCGGCAGGTGGGTCCAACAAGAACGACAAGTTCACCCGCGAGTGCGCGCCCTGGCGGTGGTTCATCGTGAACGGCAGCAGGTTCGCCGCCGGTGCAGCCTTGTCGGCGGCTCCCTGCCTCGGCGTATCGTCGCTAGGTTGATCCATATGGCTCTCCAGCCAGGGCAGTAGGGTGGGAGACCAGAGCGCGCAGGCCCTTATGCTTGCCCCCGGCGAACAGGGATTACGTGCTGTTTTCGATGGGCATGGTCGCTGTCCCCTGGCGGCGGGCGGGGCGGGCATTCGCATCCAGCGTGCCTAAGAGGTGGGCGAGGGCTTGCAAGCTCGCCAAATCGTGCGCCGGGAGCAGGTGGTCCACATAGCGCAGGGCGGTAGGGCACTCCCTCGGTCCTCATCGCCCGGCGCAAGGTGCCGTTGTCAACCGTCATGCTCATCTGGTCGTGGTCATCCCGGTGCTTCAACGCAGTGGCGGCGTGCCTGGCGTGCTGCCGGGTTCCGTCGGGCACTCGTAACTCCTGATATTATACAGTAGAATCGGCGGTGCGTGGAACGAGCGGCGCGGGCGGGTAGGGGGTGTACAACGTACGAGGATTGGCCGGGGCGCGATTCCCCGGCTGATGTAGCGGCGCACCGACGTGTGCGCTTGGTGGGGCGTCCGCGATCTCCAGAGGCGCGGTTCGTCCGAGCGCGCACGGTTCGGACCCCCGACCAGGGCCGACACCCCGATCGGCCCCGACCAGCAAGAATGCACCAGCCCTGGTGGGCGGGTAGGGGGTGTACAAAGTCGCTGATCACTGCCCTCCTCGGCCAAAAGGCTGCCCCTGGTGGATCGGATCTCTCCGACCCGCCAGGGGCAGCGTTCGATTCTGGTGGGTCCTCACTCCGGCGCTGTTTTTGCGGACACACCGCAGCGCTAAGGGGGGGCACCGTGACGGATCGCCGGGCTAGACCAGCCAGCGATCCGTCGCGGTCAACTCGAACGACGCACGGGCGCGAATGTCCCGCGACGACGCGCCGATCTGCACTGTGAAGGTACCCGCCTCGGCCACCCATTCGTGCGCCCGGTCGTCCCAGTAGGCCAGCGCCGTGCGGTCCAGGGTCAGCGTCACCGTCTTCGTTTCGCCCGGTTGCAAGGCCACTTTGGCAAAGGCTTTCAACTCCTGTTCGGGCCGCTGCAACCGCGCTTCGGGATCGCTCACGTAGAGTTGCACCACCTCTTGCCCGGCCACCGCGCCGCTGTTCGTCACCACCACCGTCGCCGTCAGCGTCTCGCCCGGCCCGATCTCGGTTGCGCTCAAGCGCAGGTTGCCATACTCGAAGCGGGTGTAGGAGAGGCCGAAGCCGAACGGAAAGAGCGGCGCGACCTGCTTCAGATCATAGTAGCGATAGCCGACAAAGATCCGTTCGCCGTAGTAGACCCTACCGTTCTCGCCGGGGAAGTTGCCATAGGTCGGGTTGTCCTCCAGCCGCACCGGGAAGGTCTGCGGCAGCTTGCCGGAGGGGTTCACATCGCCAAACAACACGTCGGCGATCGCGTTGCCCGCCTCCTGCCCCGGATACCAGGCGAACAGCACCGCCGCCACCTGATCCAACCAGGGCATCGCCACCGCCGACCCCGCGTTCAGCACAACGATGGTGTTGGGGTTGGCCGCGGCGACCTGGGCGATCAGCTCGTTTTGCCCGCCGGGCAGTTCCAGGTCGGCGCGGTCGAAGCCCTCGCTGTCCCAGTCGCTGCTCAGCCCGGCGAACACCAGCGCCACCTCGGCCTGCGCCGCCAGCGCCACCGCGCGGTCGATCAGATCACCCGGCGACCGGGGCATCCCCCCCAGCCGCATGGCGGCGAGCATCAGCGCCGGGTTCTTACTGAATTCCAGGGTGAGGGTGTATTCCTGGCCCTGGCGCAAGTCGGCCTCATAGATCACTTCGCTGGACCCCATGCCGAAGTAGGCACCCCCGGCTTTCTGGTTCGCCCAGTTATCGATCACCAATTGCCCGTCCAGGTAGAGGCGGCTCAGCCCGGCGCTGGCGAGGCTGAGCAGATAGGCGCCGTCCTGGGATGGCACCAGGCGGCCCGTGGCCCGCACGGCGAATTGCGCCTGGTTCACCCCGTCGGGCACCGGGCCGAACCAGGCCAGTTCGGTGCCCGGCGACTGGGTGGTGTTGACCACCGGGCCGGTTGGCTCCGTGCCATTAAAGTATTCGACTTCCAGGCCGGGGTTCGTACCCGTTTTCCCGGCGAACAGGGTGGCCGGATCGAGCAGCGGCACCATTTTGTGGATTATGGCCCCTTGCTCAAAGCCGACGGTGACCCCCGCGCCCAGCTTGCTGACCACGCCATCATAGGGCGTGACGCGGTAGTGGGCATTGACCTGGGCGCTGCCGCCGCCCATGATCCGCGCCTCCTGCGCGTTCGGGCCGATGATCGCCACCGACTTGAGCGTGCCCGCCGCCAGGGGCAGCGCGTTGTTCGCGTTCTTCAGCAAGACCAGGCCCTCCCCGGCGGCTTCGCGGATCAGGGCGCGGTGTTCGGGCCGGTCGATGGCCTGCTCGGCTGGCTCCTCCGGATGCTCGAACTTGCCCGCCTTCTGGAGCAGATGTAACAGGCGGCGCACGCTCTCGTCCAGCTTGCTTTCGGCCACTTCGCCGTTCTGGACCGCCTGGAGCAGCTTGTCACCGCGCCAGAGCGGGGGGCCGGGCATCTCCAGATCCAGCCCGGCGTTGACCGACGCCGCTGTGCTCTTGACCGACATAAACCAGTCGGACATGACCAGGCCATCCCAGCCCCATTCGTCGCGCAGGATGTCGTGCAGATAGTAGGGACTCTCGCTGACCGCGACATCGTTGACCAGGTTATAGGAAGCCATCACCGCCCAGGTCTGGGCTTCGCGTATGGCGGCCTGGAACGGCGGCAGATAGATCTCGCGCATCGTCCGCTCGTCCACCTCGGAACTGATCGTGTTGCGCTGGAACTCTTCCTCGTTGCCGATGTAGTGCTTGACCGTCGCGCCGATCCCCTGGCTTTGCAGGCCGGTGATATAGGCGACGGCCATGCGCGCCGCCAGATAGGGGTCTTCCGAGAAGCTCTCGAAGTTGCGCCCGCCAAGCGGCGAACGGTGGATGTTGACCGTCGGCCCCAGCAACACCTGGGCACCTTTGCTCTTGGTCTCTTCGGCCAGGGCCGCGCCGATCCGTTCGACCAACGCGGTGTTCCAGCTAGAGGCCAGCACGGTGCCCGCCGGGAAGGCGGCAGCGTGCACCCCGCCAACGAAATCGCCGCCGCGTGCCCCGTTCGGGCCATCACTCACCTTCAGCGCCGGGATGCCCAGGCGCGGGATGGCGACCGTGTGCCACAGGTCTGCCCCCCCTAGCAGGGCGACCTTTTCCTCCACGGTCAACTGGCGTAAGAGATCCTCAATCTGGTCCGACGTTTCGACTTTTGGTGTTGCGGTTTGCATGGTGTTTGCTCCTCTCAGCAACTGATGGGCACGATCGCTATGTCCGGCCTACTTAATATTGTACGCCTAATACAGGGGGCACCGCAACATCTGCGCCCGCGCGGTCGGGGGGTTCGTGGGCTTTCGTCGGCCCGGCGCTTGCGGCGAAACCACCGCGCTGTTGCATCCGCCCGGCCTCTTGCTTTTGTCCGATGAGCGTGCTATACTAGGATCGGAGGTGGACCCGCCCACCGATTGCGTTTACCCTCGTTTGGTCTAATCTAGCCCTACATTCGTCGCGCCGCTCTATGCGCTGGCCTTTAGAGTTAGAGGCGTGGCCCTCAGCCGTTGGCGCTTCTTGGCTGCACACACTTGCTCCTGCGTCAGCCAGGTCAGCCTCACCGGACCCCTGCGTAGCTTGTGCCCGGCAGATCTTGCGCTCCCTGGTGGATGGTTTGCAACAGGAGCGCCCCCGGTGTGGGACGGGTCCGGGTCTCCGGGGTGCCCGGAGTAGCGTGATCGCGCGGTGCCGCCCGACTGTCCACGCAGCGTCTATCAGCAGCATTAGCGGAATATCTTCCTGTGTCTATGATTGAGTGGAACGTACTACCCTACATTCTGCTGCTGCTACTCGCCACGGCTATTGCCGCCTCCCTCGCGCTCTATGCCGCGCAGCACCGCACCCTCCAAAGCAGTGTGCCCTTTATGTGGCTGTGCCTGGGGGTTGCCACCTGGGTAGCGACCTCGGCGGGCGAAATCGCCAGCACCGACCAGGCCAGCAAAGTAGGGTGGGCCAGGCTGGAATATATCCCCATCGCCCTCACCCCTCTGGTCTGGCTGGCCTTTGCGCTCCACTACACCGGGCAGCAAGGGCGCATGACCCGGCGGATGTGGCTCCTGGCGAGCGTGCTGCCGGTCACGACCATCGTGCTCATCTTCACCAACGACGCCCATCATCTCCTCTGGCAAACGGTCAGGGTTGAGGCTCAGGGACCGTTCCACCTCCTGGTGGTCGAGCATGGCCCGTGGTTCTGGGTGCATACCGCGGTTTCTTATTTCTGGATGGCTCTGGGCACCGTGCTCTTGCTGAACCACTTCATCGGGTCGTGGCGGGTCTACCGTCGGCAAGGAGTTGCGATCCTGCTGGGGGCCTGCTTCCCCTGGTTGTTCAGCATCTTATACGTGCTCGGCCTGGGACCCGTTCCGCACCTCGATCTGACCCCGTTCGCCTTTACCCTCAGTGCGGTGACCTTTGCCTGGGCGCTGTTCAGCTTCCGCTTGCTCGATCTGGTCCCGGTCGCCGGGCGGGCGGTCATGGACAGCATGAGCGAGCTGGTCATTGTGCTGGACTACCGCAACCGGGTGGTGGATCTCAACCAGGCGGCGGCGCATAGCCTGGGCATCCTGGCGCGAACGGCTTTCGGTCGCCCGGCAGGCCAGGTCTTCCAGGCGTATGCGGATCTGGTGGAGCGGTACGATGGCGTGACCGCGTTGCAGACCCAGATCACCCTGGACACGGCGGCAGGCCTCCGCGATTTTGAACTGCGGATCGCCCCCCTCGGCTCTCCGACTCGCCCAATGGCCGGGCGGTTGATCGTGCTGCACGACATCACGGCGCAGCGCCAGGCTGCCCGCCAGATTCAGGTCCTGAACACCGCCCTGGAGGCGCGGGTCCAGGAGCGCACCGCGGAACTGGCGGCGGCGATCCAGGCTAAAGATAACCTGCTGGTGCGGGAGCAGGCGGCACGCGCCGCCGCTGAAGCGGCCCAGCAACGCTGGACGTTCCTGGCCGAAGCCAGCCA
>JBBSEL010000325.1:0-5356 GCA_038239755.1 Chloroflexia bacterium
CCAGGTCGAGCAGGACCGAGATATTGGTGACCAGGCCGATGCGGCTGAAGGTGATGCTCCAGATGGCGACGGTGATCAGCCCGCCCGCCGCCAGCCCTGTCCGCCA
This sequence comes from Chloroflexia bacterium, assembly GCA_038239755.1. Lineage (GTDB taxonomy): Bacteria > Chloroflexota > Chloroflexia > QHBQ01 > JAICKM01 > JBBSAN01. The sequence goes on from JBBSEL010000325.1 coordinate 107, forward strand.
GCCATAGAGCCGCGAGCCGAGCAGATAGAGCAGCGGGGCCATCACCGCCCCGGCCAGCGCGGGCAGGATGCGCAGCGTGGCGATCTTGGTCCCGGTCACGGCCAGGGCCATGCCCAGCCCGTAGAAGTAGAGCGCGCCCATTTGCGTGCGGTCCACGATGAACACCGGGTGGGGCACATTCAGCCCGACAATGCTGCGGGCGACGATGCCGTTCTGCGCCTCGTCAAACCAGAGGCCAGGCGGCGCGCTGTCCAGGCTGCCCACGCGGAACAAGAGGCCCAGCGCGAACAACCCGACCAGCACGGCTACCTCAGTCCAGCGCGACAACTGGTCGGGGAGGGGGTCGGCGGAATAGGCCGGGCTGCCTCCGCGCGCTCCCGACTCCCAGACGATCAGCGCCAGCCCGAACAGCAACAGGCTGAGCAGGTATAGCCCCCAGGCTCCGTTCGCGGGCAGGCCCACCACCGGGTTGTCTGCCGTCGCGTCGTTAATCTGCGCGAACAGGGGCAATCCGGCCAGGGCACATATCCCTGAAGCAAGGCCCAACCCCGCCGCCAGCCGCCGCCGGGGGTTGGTCCCCCACAGGGTGCGGGCCGCTGCCGGTACCGCCGTCTGGATCAACGGCGCGGGCCAGGCCCCGATCGCCAGCAAGACCGCCCCCAGCACCCACAGCGGCAGGGCGTTGGAAGGGGGTGCCCCGCTGTGGGTGAGCCGGGCGGTATCCAGCATATTCTGCGCGGCCAACCCCAGCGCAATCGCCGCCGCCACCAGCACCAGCCGACCGGCCCACACTCCCAGCCCGGCCACGCCGGTGGTCGGCAAGGACGGCAAGGCCAATGCGGGGCGCGCCGGGGTCGCCGGTGGGGGAGGGGACGACACCGGCACGGCTGGCACGTCTTTCGCGGGTACAGGCACGGCAACCGGCTCGGCAGGCGGCGTTTTCACGGCTGCGGCATGGCTGGGCCGCACCGGCAACGTCGAGGGGCGTACCGGCAGGGCGGGGGTTGGCACTACTGGGGCCGGGGCAGGCGGCTCAGCAATCGGCGGGAGTGTTTCTGCTTCATCCAAGCCGTTGCTGGGCAGCATGAGGGCTGGGGGTTCTGCCCCGTTTGTGTCCGCCAGTACCGTCGGTGGCGCTTCGGCCTCGACGGGTACCGGGGCAACTTCCGCTACAGGCGCAGGTGGCGCTTCGGCCACGGCGGCAGCCCTAGGCGGGGCGGCGACCTCAACCGGAGCAACAACAGGAGGCGGGGCGGCGACCTCAACCGGAGCAGGCGGTGGCGCGGCCACTTCGACCGGAGCCGCGCCGGGCGGGGCGGCCACAGCGGCAGGGACGGGTGGTTCAACAGCGATTAGAGTGTCCGGCGACTCTTCATCGGGTGCGCCCAGCGACGGCAGCGAGGGGGCCGGGGGGCGGCGCGGCGACCGGGTCGCAGAGGCGCCGGGCGGGGGGCTGGGGACCGTGGGGTCAGGGGACCGACCGGGGTCCGTGGGCGCGTCCTCGTCAGGCGGAAGCATCGGATGCTCCTTATCGGGGGTTAGCCATCAGCCGCCGGGCGCTGGCTGGTTTTTTGCGTGTAGAGCGTGATCGTCGCCCCCTGGTGCAACGCTGCCGCCAGCAAGGTTTCGGGCAGGCTGAGGGCGCTGAAGGGCAGGCTGAGCAGCAGCGCGGCGATGATCTGCGACGGGCCGACACCGTGCCGCTCGTGCATCACTTTGGCCCCGCGCCCGCGAAGGAGGTTGTAGAGCAGGTTAGGTCGCAGTCCCAGCCGGTTCAGGGTGGACTGGACGAAGCTGAAGAAGTCGTATTCGGGGGCGAAGTAGGCCGCATGGCGCACCCGCAGCCCCGCGCCGATCAACGCCCGGTGGAGCACGGTGGGAGTGTAGTGGTTCAGGTGACGCGGCACGTCGAGGTGGAACCACTTGTCGCGGGTCAGGCGCGCTTCCAGGCTACCGAAATTGGGCACCGCCAGCAAGAAGATGCCGCCGGGCCGCAGGATGCGCGCCACCTCGGCCAGCACCACCGCCGGGTCGGGCACATGTTCCAGCACATGCCACAGCACCACCGCGTCGAAATGGTCCGACGGGAAATGCTGGTCGGCCAGGTCGCCTATCTGTACAGGGATGCCCAGCACGTCGCGGGGATAGGCCGCCGATTGCTCGCTCAGTTCGGTGCCCTGCACCTCCCAGCCGCGCTTACGCAACTGCTCCAGCAACAACCCGCGCCCGCAGCCCACGTCCAGCACCCGGCCCGGCTTGCCCTGGTTCAGCAGTTCCAGCCGCGCCGCCCGGCGTTGATAGAGGATGTTCTGCAACAGCTCGACCACGGCGGGGAAGCGTTTGCCGCCCGCGCTGCCGTAATAGCCCGCCGGGTAATAGGCGTGCATCGCCTCGCCGCTCGGTTGCGGCGTCGTCACCGTCAGCCCGCAGACCCCACAGCGAGTGATCGTGAAGCGATCGTAGGTGATATAGTCGCGGGCTGGGAAGAGCAGCTTCTGCCGGTCGGCAGGATGGGTACAGGCATGAGCAGGCCGGGGCGGCGGGGGGTGGTGCCCGTTGGAGGTCACCACGCCAGGGGTCAGGACTTCGGTCGAATCCATGCGAGACAAGCGGCACATCCTCCGTGGGGTAGACAAGCGGCAGCCAAATGCGCCGGGGCACTCAGCAACGGCGCGTGGGCCAATTGTATCATGGAGAGGGGGGGTCCGTCAAACCTGTTGACCACCGATTTGCCAGCGGGCTGGGTCCGATCTACGGCACAGCGATGCCGCGCCAGAGCATATCCAGCACCGCCTCCATCCATTCCGCGTCTTCCGGCTGCCCGGCGATGTGACGGGCGAAGATCGCGCCGACGAGCATTTGCACGACCAGGGGCAGCGGCAAGTCGGCCCGTAGCTCGCCTCGCTCGATCCCTTGGCGCAGCAAGCCGCTGACGACTTCAATGCGCGGGCGGATCAACTGTTGGCGGAACAGCTCCAGTAGGGCCGGATCTTCATGTTCCTTGACCAGTAACGTGCCCAGCATGGCGAAGGCGAGACCGCTCTGGAAGACTTCAAATGATTGTTTGAGGAAGGTCAGCAGATCGCGGCGGACGTTGCCCGAATCAGGAGGCAAGTCGAAGATTTCGGCAAACGACGAGACCGCTGCAACGACCAGTTCGCGCTTGCCGGGATAGCGGCGGTAGATGGTGGTCTTGCCGACACCCGCCGCCGCCGCGACGCCTTCAATAGACATGGCGTCATAGCCCTGCTCGACCAGGAGCCGCCGGGTGGTTTCGAGGATGGCCTGGTCGGCCTCGGAACTCCGAGGCCGCCCGGCGCTGCGTGTCGTCTCTGCTATGGTCATTGGTAGCAGTATACCAGTTCCCGGCAGGATCGTCACGCCGAGGGGGCCGTCTGGGGCGGGCGCTGGCGGTTGGGCACCAGGGACAGCCGGGCCATTCCCGCCGCGTAGGGGACCAGCCCCGCCCCGGCCAGCAACGCGAGCGCCCCCAGCATCTCGCCGGTAGTGCTGCCGCCGATGAGCACATTCCGCAGCCCTTCGACCAGATAGCGCAACGGCGCGATGCTTTCGGCCCAGCCTACCACGTCGGGGGCGAACGCGGCGGGGAAGGCGGCCCCCGATACCGGCTGCTGAATGAACAACCCCAGCACGGCGAGCGGCACGCCCAGCTCAAAGCCGAGCAGGCGGATGGTGCCCTGGATGAGCCAGGCCCCGGCCAGCAAGCCGACCCACAGCAGCCCGAACAACCCGGCGAAGTCGAGGTCGCCCCGCCAGCTAAACAGGCCGATATCGAGGGTGATGACGGCGGCGGCGAGGGCCGATCCGACCAGTCCGGCGCTAAGTTCGATCAGGCCCGTCTCGACCGGGCTGATGCCCGGCATCCGGCGGACCTTGTTGCCCACGCGGGAGAGCAGTGCGGCGAAGGCCACCGTCGCGATCCACAAGGGCAGCACGAGCACCACCGGGAGCGTGGCGAACCGGAAATCAGTGGTGGCGGCCACGAGCGTGCTCGCCACCGTGACCAGCGGCGGGGTGCGTGGTGTGGCGTTCGGTTGCCCGCTGAGTATTTGCGGCAGGATGGTGTTGATGTTCGCCGCGATCTGGGTAGAGAGATTGGTCAGGAAGGCGTTGGTGAACGGGTCGTTGGCGTCCGACTTGACGACTTGCAACGTTGCCTGTTGCTTGGCGAGCATGTTCTGGGTCATGTTCGCCGGGAAGATGATCCCCCCGGATACGTCATGGGCCAGCACCGCCTCGCGTAGCGCGCTCTCGGTCTGGAACGATACGATCTCGACGGGGAGTTGCTGGTGGAAGCCCTCTACCAGGTGGCTGCCGACGGCCATCTGGCCCTGCGGCGTCTGGACGCCCGCATCGAGCACGGCCACCCCGAGGCGGACTTTGCTCAGTTGGGTGGACGGGTCGACGGCCAGAGTCAGGGCGAAGAACAAGAAGATGGTGGGGAGCAGTACCCAGACGGCGAAGGGAGCTTTGGCCTCGTGCTGGGCGAAGAAGGTGCGGATAGCGGACATTTTGGAACCTCCGTGATGGTCAGTAACGATAGTTAAACCTAAATACGAAACGAAACTGTACCGTAATTATATTACCATCACTGACGCCTGTCAATAGCTGCGCCCTCAGACTTTTGGATGAGTTTAGATCCATCGCCAGATCGCCTCGGTTGCTTGCGCCGATTAGAACAAATGTTTATACTAGGCGACAGAGTGATTGATCTCCCCATTCTTGTGCCCAAAAGGAGACCGTTTCGTGCATCTCTCGCTGCCCGCTGCTCGCGCCCTTGCCCTGGCGGCCCAGGGCCTGCTCACCCCGCCCGCGCACCCCGCCACGAAAGCCGATGTGCGCGCCAGTATCCGCCAGATGGAAGCCCTGCAAATCGACTCGATCAGTGTGGTGGCGCGCAGCCCCTATCTGGTGCTATGGAGCCGCCTGGGCCACTACAATCCGCGCTGGCTGGACGAACTGCTGGTCGAAGGCGCGCTGTTCGAGTATTGGTCGCACGCCGCCTGTTTCGTGCCTATCGAGGACTACGGCCTCTACCGGCGCGAGATGCTGGGCGAGTGGCGCGAACAGAAGGAGTGGCTGGCGACGCATCCAGACGAGGTGGCGATGGTGCTGGACCGGCTCCGCGAGAAAGGGGCCGTGCGTGCCTCCGACTTCCCCCGCACCGAGGGCAAGGGCGGCCCCTGGTTCGACTGGAAGGTCGAAAAGCAGGTGCTGGAACGCCTGCTC
>JBBSEL010000326.1:0-5355 GCA_038239755.1 Chloroflexia bacterium
AACGAAACAATCGCATGATCTTGCTCCTTCCCTGGTGATGTGGGTATACCCGTCTGAAGGACCCGACGCGATTACGGTCGCACGACGTTACTGTATGGGGAAGCGGTGCAGGCTATACCAGCGGCGGTAAACGCCGGATAGAGAAGCGAGACCACGCCGTTGATGGCGGCAAGAGGTGTGGATGATCGGCGGAGCACTGGCCTTGCCGGGGGCACAAGGCGAACAGTGCTCGATAATCCAGAGAGCAAGAGGACCCATGCTCATGGTAGCATAGTCTATAAGTCGAGTCAATAGATATGTGGGGGAGAATATAAATTGCCAGGCGATTTATTAGCGGGCTAAACAGTCGTCTTGCATAATAACTATTCACAGGACATCCTATGCCGTCTTAATAGACCTCATCGGTCCAGAGCCGCCGCGATTGTCTTCTGCCCCCAAACGTGGTAGAATGCAGCGGTTCAGTGCGGGCGTCGCTGCTCGACGGGCGCACAAGGAGCAAGGGACCCATGGATCAATCGTCGGAGTCGCCACCCCCCCTGACGCAGGAATGGCTGGCGCAACTGGTCGCCATCGACTCGCGGAACACCGCGCTGGTGCCGGGCGGGCCAGGCGAACGCGAAATCGCCGCCGCCATTGCCTCGCTCCTCCAGGAAGCAGGACTAGAAGTGACCGTGCTGGAACCCCAGCCGGGCCACCCCAGCGTGGTTGGGCGGCTGCGCGGCACCGGGGGTGGGCGCACCCTGCTGCTCAACGGGCACATCGACACCGTCGGCTTCGGCGGCATGGACCAGGCGTTGACCCCCCAGGTGGTGGGGAACCGGCTCCACGGGCGCGGAGCCTACGACATGAAGGCGGGGGTAGCGGCCATGCTGGTCGCCGCCGCCAGCGTGGCCGCCGGGGCACCCCTGCGGGGCGATCTGCTGGGCGCCGCGGTGGCCGACGAGGAACACGCCAGCCTGGGCACCCAAGCCGTGGTCGATCACCTGCGGACGGCAGAGATCACCGTCGATGGGGCCATCGTGACCGAGCCGACCGACCTGGCGATCAGCCCGGCGCACAAAGGGTTTGCCTGGGTGACGATCACGACCCAGGGGCGAGCCGCCCACGGCAGCCGCCGCGCCGACGGCATCGACGCCATCGCCCACATGGGGCGCGTGCTGGTCGCGCTGGAAAAGCTGGACCGCGCCTTGCAAACCCGCCCGGCCCACCCGCTGCTGGGGCACGCCTCGCTCCACGCCTCGCTGATCAGCGGCGGCACCGAGCTATCTACCTACCCGGCCCGCTGCACCTTGCAGATCGAACGCCGCACCCTGCCCGGCGAAAGCCCGGCCACGATCACCGACGAAATCACCGCCTTGCTCAGCGCATTGCACTTTGAGGACACCACCTTCCACGCCGAAACCGCACTAACCCTCTATCGCCCGCCGCTGGAAACCCCCGCCGACGCGGTGATCCTGCGGACGCTGACCGATAAGGCGACAGCGCGGCTGACCCGCCCCCCCGATCTCGTCGGCACCACCTTCTGGACCGACGCAGCCTTGCTAGGCTACGCGGGCATTCCGACCGTGCTGTTCGGTCCCGCCGGGGCGGGGCTGCACGCCGACGAGGAATGGGTCGACCTGCCCAGCGTCGAAGCCTGCGCCACCGTGCTGCTCGCCACCGCCCGCGCCTTTTGTGGCTAGGCGGCGGTTAAACGTCCGGTTCCGCGTCGGGGCCGGGGGTGTCGCGGGCCGCGACCAGACGGATCAGTTCGGACGGCAGGCGGAAGCTCATCGCTTCGCCCTCCACCACGAAGATCCGTTCGGCCCAGATCACCTGCGGGGCGTCACGCGCCCACGACAATTCGACTTCCAGCCGGGAGCCGTCGTCCAACGCTTTCGTCAGCGTGCGCGGGCGGGTGCGAGCGGGAATGATCAGCGTATATTCGGAGCCGGTGGATTGCTGGAGCCGCCCCAGGATCGCCTGGTACAGCCAGCGGCGGGCGTCATCCATCGGCGGCTCCAGGGTCGCCAACCGGGCGGGGGGGGAATCGCGTGTTCATAGAACGATTATACCCGCCCCCCCCAGAGGGAGTAGCATCGCCATGACATTTGATGTCGCCCGCGCCCGGCAGGAGACGCCGGGGTGCGAAAATGTCCTCCACTTCAACAATGCCGGGGCCGCGCTGCTGCCGGAGCCGGTGCTCCAGGCCATGGTCGCCCACCTGCAACGCGAGGCACAGACCGGGGGCTACGAGGCGGAAGACGCCGCCGCCCCGGCGCTGGAACATACCTACGACGCGATTGCCGCGCTGCTCCATTGCGGGCGCGACGAGGTGGCGATCATCGAGAACGCCACCCGCGCCTGGGACATGGCCTTCTACGCCATCCCGCTGGGGCCGGGCGACCGCATCCTCACTGCACGGGCCGAGTACGCCAGCAATTACATTGCGTTCCTGCAACGGGCACGCCAAACCGGGGCGATCATCGAGCCGATCCCCAGCGACGAGTCCGGCCAGGTCTCGGTGGACGCCCTGCGGCAGATGATCGATGAGCGGGTCAAGCTGATCGCGATCACCCACGTCCCGACGAACGGCGGGTTGGTCAATCCTGCCGCCGCCATCGGCCAGGTGGCCCGCGAGGCCGGGGTACTCTACCTGCTCGATGCCTGCCAGTCGGTCGGGCAGATGCCGGTTGATGTGGAGGCGATCGGCTGCGACATGCTCTCGGCCACCGGGCGCAAGTTCCTGCGCGGGCCACGCGGCACCGGCTTCCTCTATGTGCGCCGGAGCATCCTGGGGGGACTGGAACCCCCGCTGCTCGATCTCCATGCCGCCGAGTGGGTCGCGCCCGACCGCTACGAGATCCGGCCCGACGCCCGCCGCTTTGAGAACTGGGAAGCAAACGTGGCGGGCAAGATCGGGCTGGGGGTTGCGGTGAACTATGCGCTGAGTTGGGGCCTCCCGGCGATCCAGGCGCGGGTGACGACGCTGGCTGCGGCATTGCGGGCGCGGCTGGCGGCCTTACCCGGCGTGACGGTGCGCGACCTGGGGACCGCGCCCTGCGCCATCGTCACCTTCACGGTCGAAGGACTTGACCCTACCCGGATCAAGGAGACGCTGGCCCGCCACCGGATCAACGTCACCGTCTCCGGCACCTCGTCCACCCGGCTCGACATGGAGGCACGCCACCTCCCTGCCGTGGTGCGCGCCTCCGTCCATTACTACAACACCGAGGACGAGGTGGACCGCTTCTGCACCACCCTGGCCGCTATCGGATAAGGATCGGTCGGCGCAAAATCCATCTTGCGGCGGATGTGCCGAACAGCAGCCAGGGTGTATACTGAGGCGGAGCGATCCCCCGCTGAGGTGGGCGGACGGCTCCTGTCACGTTGATCACACACGTACCCTGAAGGAGGACCCGCATGGCAAAGGTTCTGATCGCGCACTGCATCCCGGCACACAAGGATGTGGTGCGCCTCTAGCAGGGTGCGCCTGGTAACAGCCAGATCTAAATCCGTCAATTAACCCCCTGATCCGCATAAGCCGCGGGCGGCGTTGCTGCCTGCCGGGCAGCGTGCGCAGGTGGGGCTGACGGTGTGACGGCCACGGGTGCGATCCTGCCCCGTGGCCGCGCTTATTGCCGACGGCCACGGGCAACATGTGCCCCGTGGCCGGTTTGCGGTCACGGAGCCTTCCGTGGCCGTTTTCTTTTGCACACAAAAAGGATCACCCATTCATGTGTACCCTACCGGCAGCAACCGACCCGCATTCGACCCAACAGGAGATGCCGCCATGCCGATGAAAGATTATTTTGACTACCTGGACGAGTGGGAGAAAGATCCCGACTCGCGCCCGCGCAGCCGCCGCGCCGCCAGCATCAAGCGGCGCAACGAGCGGGCTGAGGCGACCGTGACCCTGGTTGAATCGAACGAAAATACCGAGGGGGGGTTTAACCCGACCTTCCACGCCTCGCGGCACGAGCGCGAGTGGATCCTGACCTACCTGGGGCCGTTCTACAACGACCACCTGATCACCGACGTGCTGCGGCAGGTGAAGGGCGGCAAGGAGGCGACCGTCTACTGCTGCGCGGCGCACCCCGACACCGGGCAGACCCTGATCGCGGCCAAAGTCTACCGCCCGCGCATGTTCCGCAACCTGCGCAACGACGCGGTTTACCGCCAGGGCCGGGCGGTGCTGGATGCCGGGGGCAAGGTGGTCCACGACCGGCGCGAACTGATCGCCCTGCAAAAGAACTCGGCCTTCGCCCAGCAGGCCCGCCAGACCTCATGGCTGGTGACCGAGTACGAGACGTTGCGCCTGCTCCACGAGGCAGGCGCGGCGGTGCCACTGGTCCTGGCCCACAGCGAGAACGCAATCCTGATGGAGTACCTGGGCGAGGAGGAGATGGCTGCCCCGGTGTTGAATCAGGTGCGCCTGAGTGCCGACGAAGCCCCGGCCCTGTTCGACCAGATCATCGGCAATATCGGCCTGTTCCTGGCCCACGACTTGATCCATGCCGACCTGTCGGCGCATAATATCCTCTACTGGCAGGGCGCAGTAAAAATCATCGACTTTCCCCAGGCGGTGCCCGCTTCGCAAAACCCGGAAGCCTTCACCCTGCTCCTGCGCGACGTGGAACGGGTCTGCCAGTACTTTGCCCGCTACAACGTGCCTTCCGACCCGCTGCGGATCACGATGGACTTCTGGGCCCGCTATGAGTTAGACCAGGCCACCGGTGCGCCGCTGTAACCCTGGCGGATCGGTTGACCCGCTACCCGGCGTGATAGGATGGGCCAGCCCCGGAGGGGCGGCAGAATTTAGCCCACGGTGCAACCGTGGGAAAGGGCCAGCCAAGGATGAAGCCCCGGAGGGGCGACAGAGCCAACCCCCGATTCTATTCTGTCGCCCCTCCGGGGCTTGGGATCTTCCGATCCCCGCCCCCACAGCTCACGCCGTGGGCTAAATTCTGTCGCCCCTCCGGGGCTGGCACCGTGTCCTCCGTGTCTCCCTGGTGAAAAAAGCCGCCTTGCCGCCGCTGCGGAAGGGTGCTATAACTGCGTATGGGACATACGGACACCCCGGCATCGGATACGGGCCAGCTCGAACGGCGCAACCGGGAGCTGGCGATCCTGAACAGCATCGCTCAGGCCCTGAACCGCGAGGTGGACCTGGACCTGACGCTGCGGACGGCGCTGGCCCAGGTGGCGGAATTGCTCGACCTCCACACCGGCTGGATCTGGCTGCTGGACGAGACCACCGGCGAGTCCTACCTGGCGGCGGCACAGAACCTGCCACCGGGGCTGGCTCACGCGCCGGAGCGGATGGAGGGCTGGTGCTATTGCCTCGACACCTTTCGTGGCGGCGATATGCGTAAA
>JBBSEL010000327.1:0-5348 GCA_038239755.1 Chloroflexia bacterium
CTGATCGAATGGCGCAACAGTGCCTACTTGCGCTCGCCGCGCTCAGCCCGTCTAGCCGAAGCGGTGGACGCGCAAGAGCCGATCAAACTCGCCTGATTCGTATCCCGCCCGACCCCCTGGAGGAGTGATGGAGGAGTCCGCCGACGCGCACCCTGCCGACCGCGCAACCTGGCTCGATCTCTATGATTGGCGGGAGCGGGTCGCTGCCCTCTACCGGGTGCAGATGGCCGCCACCCGTGCCGGGGAGGATGCCACCACCGTGCTGCTCCGCTTCCGGGCGCAAAAAGACGCGCTGTTCGCCGCCCATCCCCAGTCGCCGCTCGGCACCGCCAGGCGACGCGCCTTCACCGGCCTCCCTTACTTCCCGCCCAACCCCGCCTTGCGTATCGAAGCCACACTCACCCCCCTGCCTCCGGTGGCGGCGGAACCCGCCCAGGGCACGCCCCTGCGCCCCGCCGCGCAGTTGCGGTTCCCGCTGGAGGGCGCGGAACGGGTGCTGGTGGTCTACTGGGTGGATGTCTACGGGGGCGGCCTGTTCTTGCCGTTCCGCGATACGACCTGCGGGCCGGAAAGCTACGGCGGCGGGCGCTACCTGTTCGACACGGTGAAGGGCAGCGACTTCCTGCGCCTGCCGGATGGGGACGCGGGGGAAGGGCTGGGCTACGCCGGGGGGCGGGTCCTGCTCGATTTCAACTATGCCTACAACCCGTCCTGCGCCTACGATGCCCGCTGGATCTGTCCTCTGGCCCCGCCCGCCAACCGCCTGCCGGTGCCGATCCGCGCCGGGGAGCGGCGCTTTCTGACCGAGGAGCCTGCCGACCCGCATGGATGATCGCCGCTTTTGGCTCGCCTTCAACAAAGTGCCCGGCGTGGGGCCGGTCCGCACCCGCCAACTGCTCGACTATTTTGGCGACCTGGGCAGCGCCTGGACCGCGCCGCCGGGCGAACTGGCCCAGGCCGGGCTGGATGTGCGGGCGTTGGGGCAGGTGTTGGCCCTGCGCAAGACGCTCGACCTGGACGCCGAACTGGCCCGGCTGGCGGCGGCGCAGACTCACCTGCTGACCTGGGCCGACGACACCTACCCGGCGCGGCTGCGCGAGATGGACGACGCCCCCCCGGTCTTGTACGTGCGCGGGGAATTGCTGCCCGACGATGCCGAGGCGGTGGCGCTGGTCGGCACGCGGCGGGCCACGCCCTATGGCCGTGAGGTGGCCCACCAACTGGCGGCGGGGCTGGCTGCCGCCGGGATCACGGTGGTCAGCGGCCTGGCACTGGGGATCGACACCGTGTCGCATCGCGCCGCGCTCGATGCCGGGGGGCGCACGCTGGCCGTGCTGGGGTCGGGGGTAGATCAGATCTACCCGCCGCAGAATCGCGATCTGGCCGAGCGCATCGTGGCCGAAGGGCGCGGGGCGATCCTCTCTGACTATGCGCTGGGCACCGGGCCGGAAGCGGCTAACTTCCCGCCGCGCAACCGGATCATCAGCGGCCTGTCGCGGGGCGTGGTCATTGTCGAGGCCGACATGAAGTCAGGGGCAATGATCACCGCCCGCTTCGCCCTCGCGCAGGGGCGCGACGTGTTCGCCGTCCCTGGCAGCATCCTCTCGCACCACAGCGACGGCCCCAACAGCCTGCTCAAAGAAGGCGCAGCCCCGATCACCGGGGTGGACGACATCCTCGCCGCGCTAGGGCTGACCGGCGTGCCCGACCACCAGACCGCCCGCGCGGTGTTGCCCACCAACGCCACCGAGGGGCTGCTCCTGCAACTGCTGACCAACGGCCCGCGCCATGTGGACGAGTTGGGCCGGGACAGCGGCCTGCCGATCCACGAAGTGAGCAGCACCCTGACCATGATGGAACTGAAGGGGCTGGTCCGCCAGGTCGGGCCGATGCAGTACAGCGCGACGCGCTGACGCGGACGGTCCCCGCCGCCCATTTTGTCACCCTCATGTAACGCTCCTTGTCACGCCCCCTGTCCCGCTTGTCCCTTCTCCGGCGCGTCCTTTTCGGGTTTAATAAGCATATGCCCCACGGGGCGTGGTGGCCCGGCTTTCTGGGCTTTGACCCCCTGCTTTTACCCGACGAGAGGACGACAATGCTGCAAGAACGCCTGGCGGCCCCGCCCCAAGACTCACCCTCCAACTTCACCGAGGGATCGAAACTGCTCCACGATACGTTCAAGCACCTGACCACCCTGAGCACCGGCTCGATCCTGCTCATGGTCACGCTGATCCAGAACCTGTTCAAGGACAAAGAACTCCAGGGTATGGCCTTCATGGGCTTCGCCTTTGCCTGCTTCATCGTCGCCATGCTTACCGCCACCGGCCTGATGATTATCATCGGCGACCAACTGCGCGGGCGCGGTTTCTATGAGCGGCTGCCCGCCTCGATCTGGACCCGCCGCTTCTTCTGCCGCTTTTTCCAGACCGAACTGCGGCTGGGCGCGATCTTCATCAGCATTTGCGTGCCCAGCTTCTTGCTCGGCATCACCAGCCTGGTGGCCTTCGCCATGCTGAATTTCAAGTAGACCAGCTCACGAAGAGTCACCACGGAGACACGGAGGGCACGGAGCTTCTCCGTGGTGACTCTTCGTGTCTCTGTGGTAAACACTCCTTACCTTGACAACCCCCCGCCGCCTGCCTACAATGGCAGGGTACCCGCCCGCCGTAACCTGGGAGCGCGATTTCCCGTATGTTAATCGTAGCTCACCAACCACTAACCACTAACCACCAACTACTAACCACCAACTACTCATCACGCGTCAGGAGGATCCCCGCGATGGCCGAGGGCGCTAGCTGGATTTGCCCCAATTGTGGAAATACGAACCGCCCCGGTGCGCGCTTCTGTAGCCGCTGCCGCACGCCCAACCCGGCCAACGCCGGCACCGAGACCCAGCGGATCCCCGGCCCGCCAGCGGCCCCGGCGCGCGCCCCAGGGGCCACCCCCGCCGCGCCGCGCCCGGCGGCCCCGCGCCCAGGAGCCGGAACCCCGATGCCGCCCACCGACGACGTGACCGCTGCCGGGCGCGAGTTGATCAGCCGGGTAGGCAACGTGCAGTTTGAGGGGCTGCAACAGTGGTTGCTCCTGCGCTACCAGCAATTGCCCGCGCTGCAAAACGCGGCGAACATGGTCGATGCCATGCAGTTGCCAGAATGGACCGCCGAGCGGGTCTATGTCCTCGACTATCTGACCCGCGCCGCCGCGCAACTAAACCCGTCGAAGCGCTACAGCATCAGCTTCGTGGGCCGCAACGGTCTGGGCAAAAGCACGCTGGTCAACGCGCTGATCGGTGGGGCGTATCTGCCGGAGGCGTTCCGCGAGCCGGTGACTGCCGCCGTCACCCGCGTGCGCCACCTGCGCGACCGGCCCCCGGTGGAGGACCTGGCCCGCGCCGGGGTGACCGATCCGGCCAACGCCACCGTGCGGGTGGAGTACTTTGACGAGCCGGGCTTCCTCAACGAAGTGCTGGCCGAGTACTACCGCCGCCTGAACACCGTCTCCGGCGTGACCCTGCCGCTGCCCAAAACGCTCGACCAGAACGTGCTCAACGACATCCGCCGCCTGCGCCCGAAGCTGAACCAGTTCCCCGAAGCGCTGGCGAACGCCGCCACCCTGGACCAGATGCTTGACGCCTGGCTGCGGGTGCGCCAGAGCCTGACCCGCTTCCGCTGGCTGACCTTCGACCAGGCACGCAAGCAGATCAACGAGAAAGAAGCCAGCGGGGCCGAGAAAGACCTCCTGCGCGTGACCCGCGAAGTGACCTACTATGTGGACGACACGCCCACGGTGGAGCCGCTGCTGGCCCAATATGGCATCGAACTGATCGACCTGCCGGGCTTAGAAGCCGACGTGAACTACCACGAGCAGACGACCTTCCGCGCCTTGAACGAGGCCGACGCGGTGGTGGTCGTCCTCCAGGCCCGCCGCCCGGTGGAAAAGAACACCCTCCAGGCGCTGGCCGAACTGGCCCGGCGCAAAGGGTGGAGCGACGAGTACCGCGAGAAGTTCGGCAGCAAGGTCTTTGTCGTCCTCAACCGAGCCGACGAGGTGGACCTCCAGCCGGGGCCGATCAACGAATATTTCGGTAATAACCGGGCCGGGCTGGAAAAGATCATCCACGACATGGTCGAGCCGGTGCTGCCCGGCTACTGGGCGCAGCACCAGGGCACCGACTCGTCGCCGTTCTACCTGGTCAGCGGCTATGGCGCGCTCTACGCCGAACTGGAGAAGCGCCGCGCCGCCCGCGATCCGCTGGCGCTGGCCCAACCGCTGCTGTTCCCCTCGCTGAAAGAGCGTGGCGACCTGATCTACCAGGCATACCAGACTATCGCCGCCAACCTGCCGTTCAGCCCTCGCCCGGCGGCGGGATACGACCTCGATTGGCTCTTGCAGATGTCGGGCATCCCCGTGCTCAAGACCGAAATCGGGGCGTTCGTCCGCACCCGGCGCTTTTCCTCGTCGCTGGAACAGGCCGGGCAGGGCATGGACGACAGCCGCACACGGATGCGCAACCTGCTGACCCGCTTTATCGAGGCGCAGGGGGTGGCCCCCGACGAATACGACCGCTACCGCCAACTGGGCACCGATATCCAGGTGGCCTGGGACCGCATCGACCGTGCCGCCCGCAGCCTCCGCTCCAGCTTCACCGAGGCGATCCTGGCGACCCAGCGCGACTTCCCCAACCGCCCCGACCCCGACAAGGGCGACCGCCTGACCCAGAAGCTTGACGAGCGGGTGCAGTCGGTGAAGGCCAAGATGGGCGAGGGGCTGACGCGGGGTGACGCCGATCTGCGGCAGGCCGCGCTGGAAGGCGGCACGACCAACGCCCAGCGCCCGGCAACCAGCCTGGCCGATCTGGTCAGTTCCACCCCCGACCTGGTCAACCAGGCCAGCATCTTGCAGGCCGACCGGGTGGCCCAACTGGTGCTCGACATGCGCAACCAGCTAGACGTGCAGTTCAGTTCCAGCGCGCCAGAGCTGGCGAACACCCTCAGCGATGGCTTCGAGGGCAAGCTCAAAGCGGTCGGCTTCGAGGGCAAGCTCAAGCGGCTGACCTACGACCAGCAGGACGTGTGGCGCAGCGCCAGCGACAACTATCGCCGCACGCTGGCCGACCTGCGTACCCACTACACCGACATGGTCCGCACGGTGCTCCTGCGCGATCTGGTGGACCCGGTCAACAGCGTGGAGGACGAGCGCAGCACGATCCTCAAGGCGCTGGCCGCGATGCAGCAGGCCCCGGCCACCGCGGCCACCGGTAACGGCAGCCCGAAGTCGCCCTCGACCGACCCGCAGCGCGCCGCCCAGCGGCATGGCGGCTTCCTCGGGGGGATCTTCAATCCGCCGGA
>JBBSEL010000328.1:0-5344 GCA_038239755.1 Chloroflexia bacterium
GCCCATATCCGCGCCCATGTTGCCGAAGTCGAACGGCTGGACGTTGCCCATGCCGCCGGTTTGCGCCGGGGGTGGTGGGGTCGCGCCGAAATCAAACGCAGGGGGCGCGTTCATGCCACCCAGCGGCGCGGGCGGCGGGGCCGCCCCGCCGCCGAAGTCGAACGGCTGAATGCCGCCCATATCCCCGAAATCAACCGTCTGGACGTTGCTGCCCATGCCGCCTTGCGGGGGGGCCGGAGGCGGCGGGACCGCGCCGAAGTCGAACGCGGGGGGCGCGCTCATGCCGCCTTGCGGGGCGGCCCCGCCGCCGAAGTCGAACGGCTGCACGCCGCCCATGTCGCCGCCCAGGCTGCTGAAATCAAAGGGCTGGGCGTTGTTGCCGGTGTTGCCTTGCGAGGCGGCTCCGGCCCCGAAATCAAACGGTTGGACGCCACCTTGCGGGGCGGCCCCTGCGCCGAAATCAAACGGCTGGACCCCGCCGAAGTTTCCGCCCTGGCCGCCGAAATCAAACGACCCGGCGTTGCCTGTTCCGCCCTGGGGTGCAGGAGCCGGGGGCGTAGGCGTGCCGCTCTGGAGCCAGCTTGGCAGCCCTTCGTTGTCCATGTTATCGGACGACATGCCGAACGGCGAGGGGGCCGGGGCCGCACCGGAGGTGCCGCCCTGAAGCCAGCTTGGCGGGGCTTCGTTGTTCACCGGGTTGGACGGCACATTAAACGGCGTGGGGGCCGGGGGCGGTCCGCTGGAGGTGCCCCCTTGAAGCCAACTGGGCAGCCCTTCGTCGTCCAGGTTCCCGCCACGGGCGCTTGCTTGGGGGGGCGGGGCGGCTTGGGCGGGTGGCGGGGGGGCGGCGGGCTGCGCCGGGCCGGGGCTGCTGCGCAGCCAGTCGGGCAACCCGTCTGCGTCGAGGTTGCCGCCTGCGGGGGACGGCGGGGCACCGAACCCGCCCGGTGCCGGGGCATTCGGCGCGGTGCCGAAGCTATCCGTGCCGCCCATGTTGCTCATGCCGCCCATGTTGCCACCGGGGGCAGGCGCGGCGTTGCTGGGCGACGCGTTCAACCAGTCGGGCAACGCGCCGCTATCGGCGGTCCCGCCACTGAAGGGGTACCCGCCGGGGGTGCTTGCGCCTGCCGCAGGGGTCGGTGGCACGGCGGCGGGCTGGCTGCTATCCTCAGCCAGGAAGGGTTTGAGGTAATCCGGCAACCCTTCGCGTTCCCAGTCGAACTCAAACTGGCGTTCCTGGTCGTCGTCTTCTTTGTAGCTCGGGGCCATAGTGTTCTCCTTCATGGCAGAGTCCGCAACGGTCTCTGGGATGGGGGCCGGCTGGTGTCCATCGTCCGGGATGGACACGGCTGTGGGGTCTTCACTGGTGGACAGCGGGTCGGTGGCGGTGCTGACCGCCGGGGAGTCTTCCGGCACGGGCGGCGTGCCAACAGCATCCGCCGCCTCGGTGGGGTACGCCTCCGCAGCGGTGGGCGGCTTGGCGGCGTCATCACCGAGGGTCGCCAGCGGCGGGGCGGCAGGCTCGATCTCGTCAGGGGCGACCGGAACGGGGGTCGTCTCACCGAGGGGGGGAATAGGGTCTTCGTCCGCCACTGCCAGGGATTCGGCGGGATCAGGGGCAGCCGTCAGATCGGCGGTGGTCTCTGTGGGGTCCGTTGCGATGGCTGCCAGGGGATCCCGCGCATCCGCCGGGAGCGGCGCGGCCCCCTCGTCCGGTGGAGGCGTGTCCTCAACTTCGGGCACGGCCAGGTATTCGATAGCTTCCTCGACCGTTCCCGCTATGGGCACGGTCTGATACTCTAGCGGGGCCAGTTCTTCGACGGTTTGGTCGCTTTCGGTGGTGCCGTCCGCCGGGCGCTCGGTGGGCTCGTCTGCCAGGCTTTCGGTCGCGGCGGGTTCGGCCAGGGATGATGGCGCGGCCAGGAAGTTGCCCCCCCCGTCGCTCGGCGGTTCGTCAGGGCCGTCGGCAGGCGGTCGTTGCGCCGTCGGGGGCAGGTCCGTGTCTGGATCCGTGCCGTCGCCTTCATCCGCCGGGGCCATTTCCTGGGGCGGTTCCATCGCTACCGGCGCAGGGTCTGGCGCGGACGTGTCCTCTTGCGGTTGGGCCGAATCGGTCAGGTCCGCCGCGTCCACCGGGGTCGGGAGTGCGGGGGCTTCGTCGGGTAGCCCCGATTCGGCCTCGGTTGTGGTGTCTGCCGGGGCCGCTTCGGCTAGCGGCGTGGATTCTGATTCCTCCACCGGGGTGGGCATCTCCGGTGGGGGCGCGGTATCTTCGTCCGACGGCAAGGTCAGGGCCGCAGCGGCATCCTCAGCCGGGGGGGTGGCGCGATCCCCCGGCTCCCGGGGTTGGGTGGGCACCACTCGTATATCCGTGGTCTCCTGCGGCGGCGCGGGGGGCAGGGCGGGCGGGGCCGGGTTGAGGGCGGCGACCGCCCAGGCCTGGAACCAATCGCCCAGCGGAGGTGGCGCGGCAGGGGCCTCTGTGCTTGCTACGGCCTCCGCTGGGGCTTCGTCGGGGGGTGGCGCTTCCGGCGCGGGCCGCATCAGCACCGCGTCGAGGCTGGAGGTCGGCGCGGGCAGGGTCGCTTCGTGTATCGGTTCGGGCATTCCCATGATCACGTCCAGCGACCCGCCCTCCAGCCCGTCCGGCTCCTCGATGGGAGCCGCGTCGGGCACGGCTGCCGCAGCCCTCGTGCCATCTGCGGGGGGTTCGGGGCTGCCGTCGACATCGTCGTCGGCCAGCGGGGCGGTGCTGTGGGGCGAGGCGGCGGCGAGCGCGGTATCGTCCAGCACCAGTGCGGCGGTGACCCGGCGGCTGGGGGTAGCGAGGGGTTCCTCGTCCAGTTCCAGCGGCAAGACCAGATTGAGATCTTCGGCCATGACCAGTTCGCCGCGCCCCCAGCCCGGCACCAGGGCGGGTTGTTCGGCGGTGACCACCGGGTCCAGCGGCCAGGGGGTGTTGGCCCACAGCTTGCGTGCCGCGCCGTAATCAGGGTCGAGCGCGACCGCTGCCGACAGGTATTCGCGCCCACTGTCGATCTTGTCGCTCGTCCAGTGGAGATAGCCGAGGATCCAGTTGGCTTTGACCGAGTTGGGGTGATCGGCCAGGATGGTGACGGCCAGACTTGCCGCGTCGATCAGTTGCTCGTTGCGCCAGAGGGCTTCCAGCAGGGCCACCTGGCCGTCCCAGCGGTCGGGCACGGTCTCGGCGATGCGGCTGAACTCGGCGATGGCCGGTTCCAGCAACCCGGCGCGCAGGTGGGTGTAGGCCAGGCCTATGGGGGTCGTGCGGATGTAGGCCCCGGCGGTGCCATAGCGCACCTTGTAGAGCCGCAGGAGTTCGGCCCGTAGCTCCCCGATGCTGGGGTCTACCTCGAACCCGCGCTCCAGTTCGGAGATGGCGACCTCGACCAGGCCGTGTTCTTCGGCGATGATCGCCCGCCCGACATGGGCCAGGACGTGCTGGGGGTCGCAACTGAGGACGTGGGAAAAGAGCCGCCCGGCTTCGCTCAACCCGCCATGCTCCAGGTAGGCTTCGCCCAGCAGGCGATATCCCTCGACATAGCGGGGGTAATAGCGCAGCACATGCTGGCAGATGGCGACGGCGCGATCCAACTCGTCCGCCTCCAGCGCCTCTTTGGCCTGGTTGTATGCTTCCTGTAGGGTCATGTTCGCCATAAGTGCCCTGTTGGCTCAGCGCCTCCCTACAGCGCCCGCGAACCCTTCGCGATTATGTTCCCTACTGAACTTCCGCTCCGCCCGGCGGCAATCCACCCTGTATACTAGCCTTAATTAGCGCTATTATACCCCATTGCCCCGGCCCCGGCAAGGGGCGAGCGGCGGGTGGTTGGTGGTTGGTGGTTAGTGGCTCGTGATCAGTCGTCAATCCCGCTACTCCATCTCCAATCACTAACCACTAACCACCAACCACTAACCACTCCGTCTACGTCTCGCTCATCAACTGATCGGCGGCGGCCAGAAGGGTGGTGGTCCGATCAGGGGTGACGTTTTTGACTTGCATATAGAGTTCGAGCGCCTGGCGGGGGGTCATCTGCTCCACGGCATGATCGCCGAAGCGCACCCGGCTGGGGCGGTCCACGTCGCGGCTGATCCCGGCGATGTAGGCCGCGCCCTCCAGCGCCTTGCGGATTTCGTCGTCGCGCAGCGCGGCTTCTTGCTCCGGTGTGGTCTTGATGATCACCCGCACAATCGCCCCGGCAATGTCGCTTTCGTGCGCCCGCAGCTTCGCCAGCACCGTCTCGTTGGGATCTTTGGCCGTGGTCGTCACGCGCAGGGTGAGGAAGCGGCGAGCCTGCACCGGGTGGAAGCGCGGCGTGACCGGGCGGCGACCGGTGGCCGGGTCGCGGTCGCCGATGTCCACTACCATGAAGCCCTTCGCCTCTTCCTCTTCGCCAAAGTCGATCCGCTCCAGGCTGCCGGGATAGACGATGGGCGGTTCGGCCAGGCCGCTGGGGGGCAAGATCTGGTGACGGTGGATGTGGCCCATCGCCACGTAATCGAACTCCGGGCGGGCGACGAAGCTGCGCGGCAAGACCAGATCGTGCCCCAGCATGACGCTCCGCTCGGCCCCGAACACCGCCCCCTGGACGGCAGCGTGCGCGGTCAGGATCGTAGGGATGGTAGGGTCTAGCTGTTCGACGTAGCTGTCTAGCAGGGTTTCCAGCTTGTCGATCATGATGCTGTTCAACTGCTCGAAGCTGGCGCTGCGGTATTCGTCTTTGGTCAGCAGGGTGGCGGGAGTGACCCAGGGGAGGGCGATGATCTGCACCGGCCCGGCGCTGGTGGGCAGGGTGACCGAGCGGGGCTGGCGGGCGACCCAGGTGTGGGGCACCTGGAGCGTGTCGAAGATTTCGACGGTGTGCGCCCGTGCCCAGGCGTTGGGCAGGTCGTGGTTGCCGACCAGGATGAACATCGGCACGCCCGCCGCCGAGATCCGCTGGATGCGCCGGGCGAACTCGCGCTGCACGGTGGGGCTGGGGTCGCGGTTCTTGTACACGTCGCCCGCCAGCAAGACCAGATGCACGTCGTTCGCCAGCGCCCAGTCGAGCGCCTCGTCCAGCGTCCGCAGGAAGTCGCCCAGGCGCGACGACAGGCCCGTCGTCGGGTCGGTGCGCCCATAGTTTTCCATGCCCAGGTGGATATCGGCCAGGTGCAGAATACGCAGCATTGCGCGGCTTTCTAGTGCGGGGGAATCTCGTGTTATGTTTAGTCTGTCTGCTCGGATTATAGCACCGCCCGGCGGGGAGTGTCAAGCGTGCGGCGAGGACTGAGGACTGAGGACTGAGGACTGAGGACTGAGGACTGAGGACTGAGGACTGAGGGA
>JBBSEL010000329.1:0-5338 GCA_038239755.1 Chloroflexia bacterium
CAAAATCCAAAATCCAAAATATACGTATGTGGCCTACCCGATGAGCCTCATGCTCAAGGCGGCGAACGCGATCCAGACCTACAACACGGCGCGGGAGTTGCGGACGCTATTGACGGAGCGCGGCGACGACTTGCAGGTGATCGTGCCGCGTTGGCTGCGCGACCCCAGCCGTTTTGCCGATCCAGGCGTGGCCGCCCGGCACCTGCCGCGCATTCCGTTCAACAAATTCACCCGCTTCTGGAAGTCGAGCGGCTGGTCGTATCTGGAGCGCACCGCCTTCAGCGCCGAACTGATCGCCCTGCTGACCTGGCAGCGGCTCACCGGGCAAAGGAGCGCAGCAATCTATGTCCGCGACATCATCTGCGCCTACTGGCTGACCCGGCTGCGAGTGCTGCACGGCGCGCCGGTGGTCTACGAAGTCCACGATATGGAGGCGACCAACCCCTCGCGGGCGCAAGGCCCCGTCTGGACCCACCTGATCGCCGCGCTGGATCGCCGGGTGCTACGCGGCCCGGCGGCGCTGGTGTCGCTCACTGCTGTCTTCCGCACCTACCTGGCCGAACATCGCCTGCGCCGCCCCGCCGAGGTCGCCGTCATTCCCGACGCCTTCGATGCCGCCACCTATCGCCCGCTGGATCAGGCCGAATGCCGCGCCCGCCTGGGCCTCCCCGCCGATGCTTTCATCGTCTGCTACGCCGGGCTGACCTTCGCCTATCGGCGGTTGGATTTGCTGCTGGCGGCGTTTCGGGGGTTGGGGGTTGGGGGTTGGGGGTTGGAGACGAGAGATCAGGGATCAGGGATCAGGGATCAAGAATTAGTCGGGAGCCACGCACACCCCGCACTCCGCCCTCCGCACTCCGCCCTCCAAAATCCAAAATCCAAAATCCAAAATCCCTCGCCCCACCTCGTCCTCGTCGGCGGGCGACCGTTCGAGGTGGCCGAGTTGCAGGCCGAGGCGCAGCGATTGGGGCTGGGCGAGGAGAGTGTCCGCTTTATCGGGCAGCAGGGGCCGGAGGAGGTGGTGCTTTATCTCAATGCCGCCGACGTGCTGACCATCCCCGATACGGTGACGACGATCACCGCCTCGCCGCTCAAGCTGTTCGAGTATATGGCTGTGGGCCGTCCGATCCTACTGCGCGAACTCCCCGCCCTGCGTGAGATCCTGGACGACGAGTCGGCAGTGTTCGTGCCGCCGGGCGATGCCGACGCCTTCACCGCCGCCCTCGCCGCCCTGCGCGACGACCCGGCGCGGCGCGACCGCCTGGGTGCGGCGGCGCTGACCCGATCCGCCCGCTACACCTATGCCGCCCGCGCCGCGCAAGTGTTGGCTGTGCTGGACCGGGTCGGGGGGCGCGCATGACCACGCGCCGGACCTTCCGTGACCGCCTGCGCCGGGCCGACCGGGGGCTGCTGATCTTGCTGGCCCTGTTGCTGCTGACCGCCCCGGTCATCCAGCGGCGGATCTATGCCAGCGACGAGATCAAGTACCTGGCCTACCCGCAATCGCTCGTCTTTGACCACGATCTGGACTTCACCAACCAGTATCAGGGCTGGTTCGACCGCGATCCGCGCAAATATGCGTTCATCCCCGACCTACTCAAAACCGAGCCGCTGACGGGACGTCCGATCAACGAAGCGCCGATCGGGACGGGGCTGCTCTGGCTGCCGTTCTTCCTCATCGGCCATGTCGTCGCGCTGGCGGCGCGGGCGCTGGGGGCGAACGTGGCCGCCGACGGCTACAGCACACCCTATGTCTGGGCGGTCTGCTACGCCTCGTTCCTTTACGGCTGGGCCGGGCTGCTGCTGATCTACCGGCTCTTGCGCAAGTGGACGGAGCCGTTCATCGCCGCAGGGGCTGTGATCACCACCTGGCTGGCGACTTCGGCCTTTCACTATATGGTCGCTGCCCCGCCCTGGTCGCACGCCGCCTCATTGTTCGCCGTGGCGTTGTTCGTCACCGTCTGGTACGAGACGCGGGGCGTCCGCCAACGCACCCCCGTGCAATGGCTCGTGCTGGGTGGCACGGCGGGCCTGATGATGCTCGTCCGCGAGCAAGATGCCCTGTTCCTGGTGATCCCGGCAGTGGAGACAGGGCTTTGGGGGTTGAGGGTTGGGGGTTGGGGGTTGGTGACGAGGGGTCGGGGGTCAGGGGTTAGGGATCAGGGGTCCGCAGGCGGAGGGGAAGCGACGACGCTACCCGAACGGGTGGGGCAGGTGCCCCGGATTGCGCTGGGGTGGGGGTTGATGTTGGGGGCGGCGGTGGTGGTGTTTGTGCCGCAACTGATCGCCTACCACGCGATCAACGGGACGTGGGGGCCGTCGAAGACGGTGGCGAGCAAGCTGACCTGGTGGTCGCCGCACTTCTTCGAGGTCTTGTTCTCGCCTCAGTACGGGCTGGTGATGTGGGCACCGGTGATCGCGCTGGCCCTGATCGGGCTGGTCGTGCTGGGGCGGCGCGACCCGACGCTGGCGGTGGCCTTCGGGGTGGCGGTGCTGGCCCAGGTGTTCGTCGCCGGGGCGTTCCTCACCTGGAAGGGCGCGAGCAGCTTCGGGCAGCGGCGCTTCATCAACGCCACGGTGATCATCGCCTTCGGCCTCGCCGCCGGGGCGGAGGCGCTCCGCACGCGGGGGGTCCCGCGCTGGAGTCTGGCCGGGGTGGCGGCGCTGTTCATCGCCTGGAACCTGGGGCTGGAGTTGCAATACGCCACGGTCTGGACCTCGGCGCAGCGCGAGGCGGGCCTGCCCGCGCTGCTTGATCTGCTGGGCCAACAAGTGGGGCTGATCGGGCGCTTGCCCGGCACCCTGGCGAAGATTTTGACCAATCCCGGCACATTCCAGAACCCGGAGGGCCGTCCGTGATCGCACCCTGGCTGTTGAAACTGGCTCGCTGCCCCACCTGCACCGCCGAGACGGACGGGCATGCGCCCCCGCTCGAAGGGGCCGAGTCGGCCTACCTGTGCCCGCGCTGTGGCCGCCAGTACCCGCTGGCGACGGGCTACATCGACCTGATGCCGCAGCAGGATGCCAGCCTGGGTCACACCTCGCGCTATGTGGCCGACCTGGACGAGTTTGCCGAGCGGCTGGACTACCGCGACCTGGGGCCACCGCTGCTGGGCGCGGCGGTGCGGAACCGGCTCCTGCGGCGAATGCTGCGGCTACGGCCCCGCGACCGCGTGCTGGAACTGGGCTGCGGCGATGGTCGCTTCCTGGTCTGGAACCTGACCCTGGTCGGGCAGGCGGCGGGGATCGATCCGGCCCCCCTGTTTGCCGATGCGACGCTGGCCGAAATCCCGCTGGCCCGCGCCGATGCCCGGCTCTTGCCCTTCTCCGACGAGAGCTTCACCAAGGCGTGGTCCATCGACGTGCTGGAACACTTGACCCGCGACGACATCCGCGCCTATTTAGGCGAGGCCCACCGGGTACTGGTCACGAACGGGCTGCTCTTCCTCTTCTCCAATACGCGGGAGCGCGGGCCGTTCGATCTCTTCGTCAGCGGGTCGCGCCGCCTGGCGAACGGGCTGGCCCGGCTGGGGCTGGTCGATCCGCGCCGCGACCTGTTGCGGAAATCGGACCACATCAAGGCGCTGGAAACGTACCCGGAACTCGAAGCCGCCGTCACCGAGTCGGGGTTCGAGATCGTAGAGGTCGTCTTCTGGAACGGCGTCTTCCAGAGCTTCATTGATAATGTGCTGATGCGTCTGGTCGAGCGCGGTGTGGTGGCGGTGCGCCTGCGACGGCAGGGCAAGCGCGCCTCGGCTACCACCGACTCGCCCCACACCGACACGCTGGGCCAGGAGGCCATCGCCGCCCGCACGGCGGCCCGCGCCCGGCTGGCACGCGGCGGACCCACGGCGCTGGTGTTCCAGGCATTGACCGCGCTGATGTGGCTCGATATCGTCCTTTTCGGGCGCTTCCGCACCGGGCCGTACTTTCTCCTGCTCCGCAAACGGAGTGACCAGTGACGCGAGGTCAGTGATCAGTGGTCAGGGATGAGTAGACTGGCAGGGATGGGACAATTATGAGCGAGCCGATACCCTTCAGTAACGAACTGCTTGCGGAATTACA
This sequence comes from Chloroflexia bacterium, assembly GCA_038239755.1. Lineage (GTDB taxonomy): Bacteria > Chloroflexota > Chloroflexia > QHBQ01 > JAICKM01 > JBBSAN01. The sequence continues at coordinate 4,066 of JBBSEL010000329.1, forward strand.
GGCTGAAGAGCCTGATTGTGACAATATCCGCCAGTATATCATCAGGATGTACAACGAGGACACAGGCAGTAGTTTGGAGGAAGACGTCAGCCCCACTGATGAACGACTTAGTGACGTAGTTGGCTGGATGAACCATCGTCTTATGGAATCAGATGATTCGGTCCTCTTTTTTAGGCGAGAACGCATTTTGCTGAAGCTTTTCTTCAGCTCTTTATCGGACAAGGCAGGCAGCTTGTCACAGTATCACTGCCCCATCTGCAAGCGGCGGCGCGAAGGTCCATGGATTGTTATTCCGATCCGAATGCCACCGATCTCTGTGCAGTCTCGGACATCCAAGAATAGCAAGTCCGAACTTAAGCGGGCATTTGTTCGTGCTATGAAATCACGTTTTACAGGGCCTATCTTATGAAGGACGCACGTTACCCCTCTACCCCGACCACTCACTCTGTGTGCATATAACCTTTGTGGTCTCGAATGTAGTCTCGAAGGACCACAAGATGGGCGATTTAGATAATTTAGCCAAAGTGCTTCTTGATAGCTTGCAGGGCCTTCTCTTTAGCAACGACCGCCAAATTGATCACCTGAGCCTGCTAAGAGTGCAGACCCAGGACGTTGAGGAATACATAGTTGTGAGCATACGAGCCAGTAGTATCAACCAACATGTTGATGTACTCTTCCATAGGTTGCAGCATGGATGGGCTGGGGCTGAAGAATTGCGATTAGCGGATTTTATGGAGTAGTCTTCTTCCTATAAGGTCCAATGGTCATTAGAATGATGGGGATGGGGCAACAGGTTTGAGCGACAACACTACAACTCGCAACTCACAACTCGCAACTCGCAACACGCTAGCCCGCTATGGGGTGCGCGATGCGGCAGAGGAGCAAATGCTGCGGGAGAAATTGCGCGCCTTCTACGAGCGGACACTGACCGAGGGGCAAGGGGCGTACTTCAACCTCCACGACGGGGTGCTGGTGCCGACGCCGATGGGGCGGCACTGGATGGCCGAGCATATCCGCGTGTTCGGGCGGCTGTTCCAGATGCGCCCGACCGACCGCTTTCTCGACGTAGGTTGCGGCGAGGGCTACTATACCATGCCCCTGGCGCGGCGGGCCAGGTTTAGCGTGGGCATTGACCTGTCCGGCAGCGTCCTGCGCGTGTTCCGTAGCCTGAAAGACTTCCCCGCCGACAAGGTGCGGCTGGTCCATAGCGATGTGGAGGAACTGCCGTTCCCCGACAAGAGCTTCGACAAGGTGCTCTGTTCGCATGTGCTGG
>JBBSEL010000330.1:0-5336 GCA_038239755.1 Chloroflexia bacterium
ACCTGGGCCAGCAGGACGGCGGCGAAGGCGGGCACCAGCCCTTCCACCACCTCGCCCGCCCCGACCATGACCACGCCGAGGATGACCGAGAGGCGGCGGCTGAAGGCGTCGGCCACCACCCCGGTAGGGATTTCAAAGAGGAAGTACGAGGCTTCCAACACGGTGCCGACCAGCACCAACTGGAGCGGGGTCAACCCCACTGTTTGCAGGCGATAGAGTGCGGTCACGGTGAAGATCATGGTCAGGAAGAGGGCCGAACCGCCTTCCAACAGGAGATAGGCGCGGTAGGCGCGCACATTGGTCACAAGAGCCACCTTTCGGGTAGGCCAGGAGGCGCACAGCCCGCAGGGGGCGCGCGCAACCGGGAGGCGATTAGCTGGCTCGTGAATAAGCAGTGCGCGGCAAGAGCGGTAGGAGCCGCGCCGGAGGGGCGCGCACCAAACCGAGTCCCGCCGCCAGGGAGGGCGGGGACGTATCGCTAGATCAGCCGGGGACGGCGTTTACCGGGGCGCTGCCGTCGTCACGAGCAGGATGCTGGGCAGAAGGCTAGCGATAGTACAGTCATGGCGGGTTCCTCCCAAAAGATGTGGCGGGCAATGATCGGGCGCGGCCTGATGGGCTGGGCGCTGCTTCAGTATAGCGCACTCTGCGCGGTGGTCTATCAGTCTGTAGACCGATCTGACGCGGGGCGCTGGTCCTGCCGCCGGATTGCTGCTATGATACGATCAACCATGCGGTGGCGGCGCAGAGGGCCGCGCCGGGAAGGAGTTGGGGTTGATGAGGATTCCGGAGAACTTTGCCCGCACGATGATCGAGCTGAACGGCGACGCGGGGGCGGCCTGGCTAGATCGCCTGCCCGCCTTGCTGGCGGCGTGTGCGGATCGGTGGGGGCTGACCCTGGAACCGCCGTTCACCCTGTCATACAACTATGTCGCCCCCGCCGTGCGCGCCGACGGCACGCCAGTCGTCCTCAAAGTCGGCTGGCCCGGTCGGGAGTTGCTGACCGAGATCGCCGCCCTCCGCTTCTACGACGGCCACGGCATCGCCCAACTGCTCGATGCCGACCCGGAGTGGGGCGCGTTGGTGCTGGAACGGCTCGTGCCCGGCGTGATGCTCTCGGAGGTGCCCGACGACGAGGAGGCGACCCGCATCGCCGCCGGGGTGATGCGCCAACTGTGGCGACCCTTGCCGTCCGACCACAGCTTCCGCGCGGTGGCCGATTGGGCGGCGGGGTTGGCGAAGCTGCGCCCCCGTTTCGGCGGCACCACCGGCCCGCTCCCCGCCCCGCTGGTCGAGCGGGCCGAGGCGCTGTTTGCCGACCTCTTGCCGTCGCAGGTCGCCCCGGTCTTGCTGCATGGCGATCTGCACCACTGGAACATTATGACCGCCGAACGAGAACCCTGGCTGGCGCTCGACCCGAAGGGGATCGCCGGGGAACCCGCCTACGAAGTCGGCGCACTCCTACGCAACCAGATTCCGCGCTTGCTGGCCTCACCCAATCCCGCCAGCGCAATGGCCCGGCGGGTGGACATTCTGGCCGACGAGTTGGGGTTCGACCGGGCACGGCTCGCCGGGTGGGGGGTGGCCCAGGCGGTGTTGTCGGCGTGGTGGTCCATCGAGGATCACGGCTACGGCGGCGAGGAGGCGATCACCTGCGCCGAACTGCTGCTGCCCTTGCTGCCCTGAACCGCCCGAATCATTAGCGGACTGGCGATCTTATAGGGTAATCAGGCCGCGGCGGGCACCCCGGCTGATCGCGTCGGTGCGGCTGGAGGCACCTAGTGGGTCACGCTGCAATTGAATAGCCATTGCTATCACGTGCTAATCAGCCTATCTACCCTTGAGTGATTGGCAATCTAATTGCAGCATGACTCACTAGCTTGGCGTAGAGCGAGGAGACGTGGAACTTCACGGTATGCTCGCTGATCGCCAGGTGGCGGGCGATCTGTTTGTTCGCCAAGCCCTGGCCGAGCAGATCTAGCACCTCGCGTTCGCGGGTGGTCAGCGGCTCGGTGTCGGCGTCGGCGGCGAGCGTGGCCCCGACCGGGCGACCGCGCAGCACCTGTTCGCCCAGCGGCCCCGCCAGCACGATCAATCCCTGAGCTACCGCCAGCACCGCCGCCTGGAGGGTCGCCGGGGTGGCATCGGACGGCACCAAGCCCCAGCCGCGCAGCAGGGGCTGCAGGGTGGCGACCAACCCCGCATCGTCCGACAGCACGATCAATGCCGGGGCTGTTCCGGGCGTTGCGCCCAGCACGCGGGCGACCGCCGCCGCCAGGACTTCTTGCACCACAACGACATCCACGCCGGATAGCTCCTGGGTGAGCCGATCCGGCGTGGATGTTTCCCCGACGACCTGAATATCGGGGGACGCGAGCAGGGTGTGTAGCCCCGCCCGCATCAACGGGGTGGGGGCAACCACCAGCACACGGGTCATCCCGCAGGCTCCCGCGTTTCCACCGGCAACTCGATCTCTTGCACCGCGTCGCCGCGCAGCACATGGAGCGGCACCGTCGCCTGGGTGTGGATGCCGCTGAGGGTGGCGCGCAGCACGTCGGCGTTGACCACCGGCACCCCGGCGATCTGCAACAGCACGTCGCCCACACGCAGACCGGCGCGATCTGCCGCTTCGCCGGGGTTGATGGTCAGCACCTTCATCCCGGCGGCCCGCCACTGCGGGGCGCGGCGATGGGTCCGCCGCCCTTGCAGTTCGACTGGCTGCAAGCCGACGCCGAGATGGACGCGCAGGCTGGGCAGCCCGGCCACCCACCCGCTGGCGACGTGGCTGGGGATAGCGACCGACAGATCGCCGCCAAAGATCATGGCGTTGATCCCGACCACCGCGCCTTCGGCGTTGAGCAGCGGGCCGCCCGAATTGCCGGGAGCCAGCCGCACGTCGGAGTGGAGATAGGTAGCCTTGCCGCCACCGTTCCCCGGTACGTCCACCGTGCCGAAGCCGCTGATGATCCCGGCGGTGACGACGTTGCGCTGCCCCCACGGATGGCCGACGGCAAAGACCAGTTCGCCCACGCGCAGCCGGGTCGAATCGGCCACCGGCGCGGCGGGCAGATCGTCGGCTTCCACCTGGAGCAGGGCGAGGTCGAGCGCGGGGTTGCGGGCGCGCACCTGGGCATCCAGGGTGCGGCCATCGCGCAGTTCCACCTGCACCTCGCCGTGCCCAGCCACCACATGATGGTTGGTCAGCACGCGCCCATCGCGGCCCCAGATGATGCCTGCCCCGGCCCCGCGCCGCCCGTCACGCACCTGGACCACGCTCGGCCCCACCCGGTCCAGCATCTGCAAGATCGCCGCCGACGCCGCATCGGGCAAGCCCGCCGCCGCTGCCTGGGCAAGAAGAGTGTCTGCAAACATGGTTGTTTTCCTGTTCTGTATTGCAGATTGCGGATTGTGCCTATAAGCAACTTACGTAATCCGCAATCTGCAATCCGCAATCCGCAATCGTTAGCTTCGCGTGCCGACCGTCACCTGCAACGTCTGAACCGTACCGCCGCGCAGGACCGTGACCGGGATCGTCTTGCCAACGCGGTCGCCGGAGAGGAGTTCCTGGAGGTCGTCGGTATCGGTGAGGGTCACGCCGTCGAGGGCGATCAGCACGTCACCGAGCAAGAGGCCGCCCTGCTGCGCCGGGGTACCCGGTTCGACGCGGACGATCAGCAGGCCGAATTCCTGTGCCTGCCCGTCCTGCTGGGCCTCCGGGATCTGCACCGGCTGGCTGCTGATGCCCAGGAACCCGCGCCGGATCGAGCCGTGCTGGGCCAGGGTATCGGCCACGCGCCAGGCCAGTTCCGCCGGGATTGCCAGGGCCAGGCCGCTGACCAGCCCGGTGGTGAGGATGCCCGTCACCCCGCCCTGCGTATCGATCAACGGGCCGCCCGAAAAGCCGGGGTACGGGGTCGCGTCGGTCTGGATAAACCGCTCCAGGGTGCGGCCCTGGCCCAGCCGCAACGGCCCGCCGAGGGCGCTGACAATGCCGATGCTCGCCAGCGGGCCTTCGCCTGTGGGGCGGCCCACCGCCAGCACAAACTGACCCACCCGCGCCGGGTGCGGGGCGCGGTGGGCTTCGGTCAACGCCCCCTCGGCTACGCGCAAGACGGCCAGATCGGTCGCCGGATCGCGCCCGGCAAACGCGGCAGCCAGGGTACGCCCGTCGCCGGTCTTAATCGTCAAATCATCTTCGCGGTCCAGCACATGGTCCGCTGTAAGCACCAGGTTGGGGGCGAAGACGATGCCGCTGGCCGGGCGATTCTCGCGCCCGTTCACCTGCACCAGCGCCGGGCTGATCCGCTCGACGGCATCGGCCATCTGATTGGAAAGAGCACTGAGCAGATCAGTGCCCAGGGTTGCCTGTTCCATAATAGTACGGTCCTCCTGCGAAAAAAGAGCTACGAGATCGGTCTCCACATCTCCCTTTAACTATACAGCCATCCCCTGCCCCCTGGCATCACCCGTTCGGGTGGCCCGGCACCTGCCTAAAGGGGGAGGTGCTCACCACAGAGAACACAGAGATACTGACGCGCTCTGTGTTCTCTGTGGTGCAATATTGCGCCGGGCGGGTATAATGGGGGCAAAGGGGCTGGACTCCAGCGATAGACCAGGACAGATGAACAGGAGGCAGGGATGAGCGTGCTAGGGTTGCACCATATCACGATTGTGTGTGCCGACGCCCAGCGGACGGTCGATTTTTATACAGGGGTGCTGGGCTTGCGGCTGATCAAACAGACGGTCAACTTCGATGGTCCCGGCAGCTATCACCTCTATTTCGGGAACGCGGAGGGGCGGCCCGGCACGGTGGTCACCTTCTTCGAGTGGCCGGGGGCCCAGCGGGGGCACTGGGGCATCGGCGGCACCCATCACTTCGCCATGCAAGTGGCCGACATGGACGGGTTGTTGCAGTGGAAGCGGCGGCTGACCGACCGGGGGCTGAGCGTGGACGGCCCGCTCGACCGGCACTATTTCACCTCGCTCTATTTCAACGACCCCGACGGCACCATCCTCGAAATCGCCACCGTGGGGCCGGGCTGGACCATTGACGAGGAGCCGGACGCCATCGGCATGGCTTACCGCGCCCCGCCGCCCGACATGCTGGTCCGCAACCGCGACGAGGCGCGCATCGCCGCCACCACCTGGCCGGAGCCGGTGCCGGAAATCCTGCCCGGCATGGCGTTGCGCGAGGGGATGCACCACATCACCGCCATTAGCTCCGACATCGAACGCACCCAGGGCTTCCTGGGCGACCTGTTGGGGATGCGCCGGGTCAAGCAGACCTCGAACTTTGACGACCCCGGCTCGGCACATTGGTACTGGGGCGTGGGCGA
>JBBSEL010000331.1:0-5330 GCA_038239755.1 Chloroflexia bacterium
CGCTAGAAAGCCAAGGAGGTCTGCCGATGACAACCGAGACGCGCTTGATGACCGCCGAGGAGTTGTGGCAATTGCCGGAGGATCACCTGCGTCATGAGTTGGTGGAAGGAGTGATCACGACAATGGCTCCATCTGGCGGCGGACATGGTAAGTTAGCTGTGCGACTCAGTAGTCGCCTAACCACTTATGTTGAAGCGCACAAACTGGGCGAGGTCTTTGTCGAGACTGGGTGCATCATCCGGCGCAATCCTGATGTTGTGCTCTCGCCGGATGTAGCCTTTATCAGCTACGAACGGCTGCCCGGCGGCGTACTCCCAGAAGGCTTTATTGATGGTACACCTGATCTCGTCGCGGAAATCATCTCGCCGAACGACCTTTATACCGAGGTAGCCGAGAAAGTCGCCCAATGGCTGACCGCCGGAACCCGCATGGTGCTGGTGATCAATCCACGCCGCCGCACAGTGATCGTTCATCGCGCTACCAGCACCTCAACCCCACTGACTGAAGACGACCAGATAGACGGGGCCGATGCAGTCCCTGGCTGGACCATGCCCGTCCGCGAACTATTTGACTGATACGTGATGCGTAATACGTGATGCGGGATGCGGGATGCGTCATACTGAGCACTGAGCACTGACCACTGATCACCCGTCACGAGCCACGAACCACGAGCTACGAGCCACAAAGAGAGCGTATGGATATTCTACTCACTGCCGGTTATTACATCGCCGAAGACGCGCACGAACAGCAAATCATGAAGCCCTACCCCGCGCTGGGGATGCTCTATATCAGTGCGCACCTGAAAGCGAAGGGCTTCGCCGTGGAGGTGCGCGACAATACCTTCAGCACCAAAGAAGACTTCCGCGCCTACATCATGGAGGCCCGCCCGCCTGTCGTCGGCATCTACACCAACATGATGACCAAGCTGAACATCCTGCCGATGATCCGCTGGTGCAAAGAGGCAGGCAGCCAGGTGGTGCTGGGCGGGCCGGAGCCGCCGCACTACGCTGATCAATACCTGGATTACGGGGCCGACGTGGTGGCGCTGGGCGAAGGCGAATTGACGCTGGAAGAGTTGATCCCCCGGCTGCGTACCGACGGCCCGCACCGGCTGGAAGGGCTGCTCGGCGTGATTTACCGCGACGAGGCGGGCAAGACCGTCCGCAATGGGGCGCGCCCGCAGATCAAGGACCTCAACACTCAGTCGTTCCCCGACCGCGCCGCCATCGACATTGACCGCTATGTCGGCACCTGGCGCACCCACCACGGCCTGGGGTCGGTCTCGCTGATCACCGCGCGGGGCTGCCCCTACACCTGCACCTGGTGCAGCCACACCGTCTTTGGCGAGACCCACCGCCGCCAGTCGCCGGAGCGCACCGTGGCGGAGGTGGAGGGCATCGTAGAGCGCTACGCCCCCGACCAGCTCTGGTACGCCGACGATGTGTTCAACATCAACCACCGCTGGCTGTTCCAGTATGCCACGATGATGAAGGAACGCGGGCTACGCCTGCCGTTCGAGTGCATCTGCCGGGCCGACCGGATGAACGAAGAGGTGATCCAGGCGCTAGTAGATCTGGGGTGCTACCGGGTCTGGATCGGCTCGGAGAGCGGCTCGCAAAGCGTGCTCGACCTGATGAAGCGCAAGGTCAGCGTGGAGCAGGTGCAGAACATGAGCCGCCTGGCGAAAGCGCACGGCATCGAAACAGGCATGTTCATCATGCTGGGCTACGACGGCGAAGAAGTGGGCGACCTGGAGCAGACGGTGGACCACCTGAAGAAGGCCGCCCCCGACGTGTTCCTCACCACCGTCGCCTACCCAATCAAGGGCACCGCCTACTATAACACCGTGCAGGACCGGGTGATCGAACTGAAGCCCTGGGACCAACGCACCGACCGCGACCTGACCGTCGCCGGGCGGCACTCCCGCCGCTTCTACAGCTTCGCCACCCGCTGGATGGTCAACGAAGTGGCCGTCCACCGGATGCTCAATACGGAAACCCGCCCGTTGCCCGCCCTCGCCAAAGCGTTTGTCAACGCGCGCGTGGGGCGGCTGGGCATGACACTGACGGCCCGCGAAGTGGAATCTACCCCGGCGGGACGCGGGCAGCATGGATAATAGCACGGCCAGGGACAACGACCTCCATGATCTGCTGACGGGACCCCACTATCTAGCCTCCCACTTCTGGAAGGAGCGTGCATGAAAATCGCCATGATGGGCACCCGCGGCATCCCTGCGAACTATGGCGGATTCGAGACATGCGTGGAAGCGATCAGCACCCGGCTGGCGGCGCGCGGGCACCAGATCACCGTTTATAACCGGCCCCATCATGTGAAATGGCGTGCGTCCACCTATCAGGGGGTCCGCCTCGTGCGGCTGCCCACCATCGCCAACAAATATCTCGATACGCCGGTCCATACCAGTCTGGCCGCCCTCCACGCCAGCGCCGAAGGAGCCGATATCGTGCTCATCTTCGTCGCGGCCAACAGCCCGATCACCCTCCTGCCCCGGCTGGCCGGGCGCAAAACGGTCTTGCATGTCGATGGGCTGGACTGGAAGCGTGAGAAGTGGCCGCCGCTTGCCAAGCGCTATATCCGCTGGGCCGAGTGGCTGGGCACCCGCCTGCCCCATGCGGTCATCACCGACTCGCGGGTGGTGCAGCAATACTACCGCGACACCTTCGGGGCGCACGCCGAGTACATCGCCTACGGGGCCGACGTGGAACCGCTGGCGCAGGGGACGGTGCTGCAACAATTCGGCCTGAAGCCGAGCGAGTACATCCTCTTTGTCGGGCGGCTGGTGCCCGAAAACCGCATTCACACCCTGATCGAAGCCTACCAGGGGATGCACACCGACAAGAAGTGCGTCATCGTTGGGGATGCGCCCTACGCCGAGGAGTACATCGCCCGGATCAAGCAGATGGCCGGGCCGAACGTGATCTTCACCGGCTACCAGTTCGGCGCGGCCTACCGGGAACTCTCTTCCCATGCCTACCTGTTTGTGGAGCCGTCCACCGTGGGCGGTACCCACCCGGCCTTGGTCGAGGCGATGGGCTTCGGCAACTGCGTGGTGGCCCATGACACGCCGGAAAACCGCGAGACGATGGGCGAGGCCGGGTTTGGCTACAACGGCCACGCGCCGGGCGAGAGCCTGCGCGCCCTGTTGCAGGGGTTGGTAGACAACCCTGGCCAGGTGGTCCAGGCCCGCGAACGCGCCCGCGAACGTGCCCGCCTTCACTTCTCCTGGGAGCAAGTGACCGATGCCTACGAGACGCTGTTCCGGCGGATGCTCGGCCAGGAAGTCCCCACGCCCCGCGCCCTGCGGCTGATGGGGGATGAGTGACGGGTGGTTAGTGGTTAGTGGTTAGTAACTTGTGAATGGAAATAGGGCAGGCATGGCAACAGCGCCATGCCTCTTTTGGTTGCTGGTACTCGCCTACTCACTAATCCCTGACCCCTGACCCCTGCTCCCTGACCCCTGGCGCGGAATCACGCCCAGGACCGGGAGGTGCAGCGCGGTTCGGACCTCTTCCGGCTCCTGGAGGGTGCCTGCGGCGAAGGTTAGCGCCCACAGCACCAACGCGGCGGCCAGTGCCCCGGCCAGGGCGGCGACCCCCAGGCTGAACACGCCGCGCACCGCGACCGGCTCCGGTGGGATTGCGCGGTCCACTAGCCGCGCCGGGATGGCGTTCAGGGCCTGGATCTGGGCCAGGTCGTCTAGCTGGCGGAGCAGGCCGGCGCGGGTGAGCAGGTCGCCGGGAATCTCGGCGGCCAGGCGATCCAGTTCTTGTTGTTCGGAAGGGCTGCGGGTGGGGAGAGTTTGCAAGGCGGCTTGCCGGGCCAGCGCCGTCTGGAGGATCGCTTCGTTGGCGGCTTGCCGGGCGCTCAGCGTGGCCCGTTGGTCGGCGTTCGCGGCGGCACGATCCAGCGTGGCGCGGCGGATAAATTGCTCGGCCACCGTGTTCGCCAGCCGGGCGGCCTGGTCGCCGCTATTTTCAAAATAAGCGTCAATCGTCAGCAGGTTGGTCCCTGGCACCGGCGCGACGATCACCTGCTGGGCCAGCGCACCCGGCGTGGTCCGCAGCCCCAGCGTCCCGATCACGTCTGACAGCACCGCCTGGCTTTTGATCGTCAGCCGGTAGGTCGGGATCACCGCCCCGGCCAGTTCGAGATCGACCGGGTTGGCTTCGTTGCCGGTCACCGCGCTGACGATCGCCACCGTGGCCTGGGCGCGGTAGACGGTGGGGTGGCGGAAGCTGAGCGCGAAGAAGGCCAGCGCCCCGGCCAGCGCTCCCAGCCCCACCAACCCGCCCCAGCGGCGGACGACTCGCCACATCTCGTCCATGACCTATTATACGCCGCCGGGGAACCCCCCGCCAACAGCTTTCCATAATACGCCGATCCTATTGACTTCTCGCCCCCAATGCGTTATAATTTCAAAAGATATTGAAAGTATGAACAGCTATGCCGGGAGTTGGCTGCGGAGAAGGGGTGGGGCAACGATGTCTATTACAATCACAGAAGTCCATGATCGGTTTATAAACCAGTGGGGCAACATGGTGGATGCCTGGGGGTTGAACAAAACGATGGGGCAGATCCAGGCGCTGCTCTATATCACCGGGGAACCGCTCACCGCCGATGAGATTATGGAGCACCTCAATATCAGCCGGGGCAACGTGAGCATGAACCTGCGCGACCTGATGAACTGGGGGGTGGTGCGCCGCGAACACCGCAAGGGCGACCGCAAACAATATTATGTGGCCGAGGCCGACCCGTGGCGCTGGTTCAAGAATGTGGTGCGGGAACGGCGCAAGCGGGAGGTTGAGCCGATCATTGAGGCGTTTTCCGACACGTTGTCGCTGCTCGCCACCCCCCGGCCCGGCACGAACGGCACCCGCGATGCGACCGAGGACGCCGCCGAACGAGAAGCGCTTCAGGGGCGGCTCCAGCAGATGCTCGATTTCGTCCTGGCCTTCAATAAGGGGATCGACCTGTTCCTCCATTTCAGCCGCGAAGATTTCACCGAACTGATGGAGTTGCTGTCGGCCACCGAACAGCCGGGCAACGAACTGGCCCGGCAACTGATCGGGAAGTAGGCGCGAGATCTTTACAGGACACAACGCAAAGATGCAAAGAGGCAAAGAGCGCCAGGCATATGTGCCCGGCGCTCCTTTTTTGCAGGGGGGATAATCCCGCCCTTACCGCACCGGGGCGGCGGGGCCACGGGCGGCTCCGAAGGGTGACCAGGCGCGCAGCCAGGCGGCGGGGCCGCGCCGATCCAGGGGCCGCAACCGGCCCAGTGCCCACAGGTGCCGCCGGGCCGCCACCCGGTC